>CAZUCG010000630.1:0-1859 GCA_964619145.1 uncultured Lentisphaeraceae bacterium
GAGACGCTTTGCCGACTAGCCGAAGAACAGGGCTTTAAGAGTATCCTAAGCAGCTTGCAAAAGAAGCTCAGCCAGAGCCAGAATGACTCTGAGCAGCCGCTATTATTCTAAGCGCTAATTCCTAATTCCTAATTCCTGCTTACTGCTACTGCCGTAGTACGGCAGCAGCAGTAAGAATTATTTCAGGGTCCAACTACTTTGGTATTCCACGATCGTCCCAGGCGCCAGGATCGTCTTCTTGAAAATCGGTTCGAAGGTCGAGGTTGACTGTTTACTGCTATCCCAGAAGACATAGCATTGCAGTTTATCGGCCGGTACTTCCGTAACTATCTGTAACTTCGTCCAAGGTGCCGTGACTGTCAAGACATTGCTCTTGGTTTGGAAAACCTTGTCCATCCGGAAAGCATTTTCCAGGTCATTGTCTGGCTCAGCGAATTGGAAAAGCTTCTCATAGAAATCGCGGGTAAAGACGGCTCCGTCAGCAAAAGTGGCCTGACCGGCAAGCTTATTTTTGACCTGGAAGAAATCAAGCATATTATGGAAACGGAACGAAAATGACACTGCGTCATCAAGGGCATTATGGATGGCAGTGTTGACTGTAAAACCTTCGGGTGTGAAGGTCTAGGTCAGGGTCAGTTCCAGCCCAGCCAGATAAGTATTGTCACGAGGAGAAAGTTTGCGGAAAAGTATGACCGCCAGGCCGGCGGGGACTTTCTTGACTTCCTGAATTAGATAGCCGGAATTCAAAACCACGGCGCCTTCTTTTGGCCACCAGAAAGCATTTACGCCAATGCCCAATTTCTTGTCCGGAATTGTTAAGTCCACGCCTTCGCTGCGCCAATTGGTAATCCGTCCGGAGACGCCAGGATCGACTGATAACTGGTATTTAGCAGTGCTGATTTGCAACATCCCATCGGCCGCTTGTAACGACACACCAGCATTTTCTAGCGGCTTGATGCTCGCGAAATCGTTTACTGGATTTTCCGCCGCTTCCATTGCAGTGTAGCGCTGATATAACTCTTTTTCTGCTTGGCAGGCCGCCTGGATGCCCGGCAGGCGTTCGGCGCGCAAGCGTTGCAGGTCCTGCTGATTGAACTGCAGCGGCGCCTTGGCAGCAATGCTCTGTCCAACTGGGCTCAGATTGACGAATTGCCAGCGCAATGCGCCGACCTGCAACAAGATCCCCTGCGCTAGTTCCGCCGCCGTGAATTCACCGCAATCGGCCTCCAGGGCAGTGACCGCATAGCGCTGGCTCTGGGGCAAGCCATTGATTTTCAGGCGGAAGAAATGCTCTCCGCGTTGCCAGAAATTTCCGACTGCGACCAAGTATCGATCTTGCAGCTGGAAGGCCTTGTATTGGATCGGCCCCTGTTTGTGCAAGCCCGGGACTTTGCCGATAAAGCCTTCGCCCTCGGCCCAAACCGGCGGGTAGTAGAGATTTTCCAACAACGGCGTTTCAGGCAGCACTTCCACTTGGGCCGTGACATCCTTACCGTCATAGACAAAGTCTTCGCTGCGAGCGATGATGGTATTGACCTTCGCCCATTCGCGCCAGTAACGGTAATCGTAACCACGCGGGAAATAATAATTAAAGGCCCCTTCCCAGCCCTGCAAGAAGAAACTGAGGACTTCATTCGCGATAGCCTCCGGCTCAGTTATCCAATCATTGCCCTGGCTGCCGTGCGGAAAAGCGATAAGCTTAGGCGGGGTTTTCCCAGCAGCTGTATTTTCTCGGGCGAAGTCTTTCATTTGACCTGCGGCCAGGTAGGTAATCAGATGATTGCTAGGGTAATATTTATAGAGCATACTATAACGATAAACGAAATACGGCCCCCAAGGTTCAATCCAGGGCAACTCGT
>CAZUCG010000631.1:0-1858 GCA_964619145.1 uncultured Lentisphaeraceae bacterium
GGGTCAAAGCCTATAGCGAGCGGCGTTATGATGGGAATCTGGCCGATTTGCTGTTGTCGTATGGTTTTAAGGAGACCAGTCGTCGTGAATCACACTGGTCTTTGCGGCACTTTGGGAAACCAGGGCAGATAAACCCACTGCGATTAAAGGCGCTTTTCGAACTAGCGCAACTACAAGGTATGCTGTCCCCGCTGGCAACTAGTCCGATTTATATTGCTACAAGTAAAATTCCAGACAATTTTCTGGAGAGTTTTCGTGGTCGTGATTGTGCGGCTATGGACTGTCAGTCGTGCGGTTATTGCGAACGCATCGCTGCCCAGGCAGTTTCGATTGCACCCGAATTCCGCGCCAAGGTGTTAGAAAAGTATATGCAAATAGATGCTGCTATGGCAACAGGAAGGCTTTGGGGTGTTTGACCAACGCGCTACCGATACAGAATTTCTAGATCAGGAAAATTGCGATCCTGCTCTAGCCGCCGCCAGCTACCGATTTATGGAGCGGGTCAATAACTATTTTGGCGGCGTCCGAGTTGTTCGGCACTTTTTGCGCCGCGAAATCAAGCAGTCTCAGTTTCACTCTCCTATCCGCATTCTTGATATCGGTTCTGGTAGTTGCGATATTCCGCTGGCGCTGAGCCGTTGGGCGCGCCGCCGTGCCATACCATTGCAGATCACCTGCCTCGAAAAAGCCGACTCCGCGATTGATATCGGGCGTCGGCAGCTTGCCCGGGCAGGCGATCCGGCGTTGTGTTTGCTTCAGGAGGATGTTTTTACCTACCAGCCGGAACAGCCCTATGATTATGCCTTGGCATCAATGTGTTTTCATCATTTTAGTAATGCACAAATACTGATCTTGCTGCAGCGCTTACGTGGGTTTGTCAAAAGCAGTGTGCTGATCAATGATCTACGACGTTCGAGCTGGGCTACTTGGGCGGCCCGTTTTCTTTTGGCCGGCACTGCTTCTTCTGCCGGAGTGCGGCATGACGCTCTGCTTTCCATCCAGCGTGGTTTTGTTATCAGTGAGCTTGATTCGGTTTTGCGCCAACTGGATGCCGTGACAGTCTCCATCAGTCCGGCACTCTGGTTTCGAGTCGCCGCCGTCATCCGATACAAATATGAGGAAAATTCGTGAAAATTATTTTTCGAGGCTTAGGGACTGCCACGCCGCCGTTGTATGTGACCCAAAAGGAAGCCTACGATTTTTTCTCGACGCATTTGGTTTTAACGCCCGCCGAGCAGAGACTTTATCAGCGCATACTTCTGGACGGCAAAGTCAAAGGTCGTTATCTTGGTATGGACAGCACGATAGAGGCGTTGGAAACCGATCCCGACCGATTGTTGGCGCGCTTTCTTAAATTTGCTCGTAGTACGGGCGTCAACGCCGCCCGTCGTGCCTTAGCGGCGGCGGCGGTGACACCGGCTGAGATTAGCGGCTTGGTTGTCAATACCTGTACTGGCTACCTCTGCCCCGGACTTTCTTCGTATATCGCCGAAGACTTGGGCCTGCCGACTTCGCTGCGTTATTTGGACTTGATGGGGATGGGCTGTGGTGCCGCTATCCCGAATCTTGAAGCCGCTGCCGGGATGCTGAGCCGCGACCCTGCGGGGCCGGTTCTAAGTGTAGCGGTTGATATCTGTTCAGCAACCATTTTCCTGGGTGCTGAGCCAGGACTGGTAGTAAGCAATTGTATTTTTGCTGACGGTGCGGCGGCGGCAGTGTTGGACTTGGTCCCAGATGAAGAAGCCGCCGGTTTTGTCAGCATTACAAACTTTGCGGCCGGTTTATTTCCGCAACATCGGGAAGAGCTACGTTATAAAAATGAGGGTGGGCGTTTACGGAATCACCTTAGCAAGCGAGT
>CAZUCG010000632.1:0-1855 GCA_964619145.1 uncultured Lentisphaeraceae bacterium
GGACTGAGCCAGGTCAGGCACCCCCCAATCCAGTTGCCACTGGGGATGAGCCAAAAGGGCCAAAGTCATCATGGCGCGCACATATGGTTCGTCAATTAGGCGCCTATTTTTGGTGAGGACATTTAGGGGCACCCCCACCTCTTTAAGATGAAAGGCCAAGGTATGCTCCAGGACTTTATCTGCCAGGGGAGCAATAATGGCAATTTCACCAGCAGGCACCCCCTGCCCCAGGAGGCGAACCACCCTTTCCCCTACGCGGTCGAGAAGTTCGCTGCGCAGGTCTTCATGGACCAGCTCTACTTCCGGCCGAACGCGGGGAAATACGGGGACGTTGCCAGAGAGAACGCTTGTATACACCGCCCTACCTGCCCCCAGTCCCCTCTGGGGGCGTACCGGCATCACCTTTCCGCTGGCACCAAAACGATGCCACCCCCCTCGGGCATCGGCCCCGAAAAACCCGGCGTGGCCCCCGTCGGTACTAAAAGTAAGCACTGCCTGGTCTACATGTTCAAGAAGAGCGGCAATTAATTCGTGGGCGGCAGGGGACTGTTCATCTATATCGTCGGCCAGCAGATGCTTAAATTGCCGTAAGTCTTGGCGGTACCAGGGCTCGTCCAGGAAGCCGCGATACAAGGCAACCGCCAAACCATAATCTAAGGTCCCCGTCTTTTCCACCTCAGCAATATAGCTATTGAGGACCTGCTGGGCAGATTTATATATCTTGCTGTCTTTCTCCGGCATTGCCGACGCCAGGCGGCTGCCTATTTCCGAAAAGGCTATTCCATTTAGACTGGCCAAGACCAGACAGCTGCCAAGCTGAATAGCCAGGCGCTCGGGACTGGTGACAAGACCAGCAAAATCCCCTTGCCTGGCCTGAATATGTTTGAGCATAGCAAACTGGCTGGTCTCTACCGTAAGGAATTCCGGCTCCAGCCACATCTCTCCCCAAGGTTCCAGCCGGGACCAACAGCGCCGTATTTCCCGCTGCACCCAGCCAAAGTATGTATACACATGTATAGGACCGGCCCAGGGAAAATCCACCCGCTCACGCCAGTCCCGAACATCCCGGGCGTTCCACAACAGCACCAGGATTGAATCAGTTCGGTCCTTTCCAGCCAAGGCACTATAATGCTGCCACAATTTCTCGGTTTTCCCTGCCCCACCGGGGCCCACCAAGAGCGTCCTCTCCATATCAACCCCTCCCTACTTATTATACCATTACATGAGGACGGTTCTACTGCTTCCAGGATTCTCTTTATCCCCATGCGCGGAAGCAATAAAACCGTCCCCTTTAATTATACCATTACATGAGGACGGTTCTACTGCTTCCAGGATTCTCTTTATCCCCATGCGCGGAAGCAATAAAACCGTCCCCTTTAACTCACAGGATACGCTGCCAATCACGCCGTGCGAAAAGGATTCTCTCTACATTCACGGCTTTTGACTTTTCGTCGATTGTAAAAAAGACAATATAGTTCTCCACCGGCAACTTATGATATCCGAGCATTGCAAGCCGCTTATCAGTTACAGCAGGATTTTTTTGTGGCATGACAACTAAACCCGATATTGCCGCCTCGAATATGCCCATCATCTTCAGGACAGTCGTTGGCACCGACAGTTGCGCTGAAATATAGCGGGCAATGTCATGCAGGTCGTTTTCAGCTGATTCTGAAACATCAACGCTATATTTTGTCATCAGCTAATTCCCGCCTGATGTCCCGTATGACATCTTCTAACGGACGCTTTTTGCCTCCCGCTACCGCGGTTCTGCCCTCGTCAAGCAACCGGTAAAGTTCTAGTTTACCGGCGAGCATCTCATAAGTCTCAATGCTCATAACGGCTAAATCACCCTGCC
>CAZUCG010000633.1:0-1848 GCA_964619145.1 uncultured Lentisphaeraceae bacterium
ACTTTTTATGGTCGCAGCATAGCCTTCTTGAGCAGCAACAGCAGTGAACATTTTGCTGCCCACCCAGGGGGGGCAGTTTTTTATCCCCCAGTGTTTGAAAATTTGTTTACAAGGTATTAAATTAACTTGCTTTGGGCAAGAGTCAAGAGATGGCTATTTGGGAAGTGCTACTCGGAGGAATGTGACCGTGGTTGATGGTTTCGATAAAAATATTGCTTGGGAAGAAGTTGATTATTCTTTTAAATATCGACGCGTCTTCGTGTTGGTTGTTTGCTTGGTGCTGCTGCTGGCAATTATTCCATTTAGTCCCGCCGATCTTGATTATTTCGCCGGTGGATTGGGCGGAGTGGCCTACCCGCGTAATCTGCTGGGGGCACTGGGAGCGAATCTCGGCTGGGTAATGCTGGTGACTTTCGGACTTGGCAGCTATTATCTAGCCGCCTTGCTGTTACTGTGCAGCCTGCGCCGGCTGGTCTGGCGAAAGGGCTTGCGGAAGGCATCGTTCGATTATGTGTTGTGTATTTTACTCTCGGGCCTGGGGATGGCTTTGCTGCTGGGATTGTTCCCCAAATCCTGCCCGGAACTGACGGCTGCCTTGAATATCAGCTCATTCCCGGGCGGAGTGCTGGGGAATTTCTTTTGCGCGGCCGGCACCGGCTGGCTGTATCTGCTGTTGAACTGGACTGGGTCTTTCTTGGTGGCTTTGGCATTGCTGATAATTCCCTTGGGAGTTATCTGGTTCTATGATTGGCAAAATTTGCTGCTTCGGTATCTTCAAAACGCCGCGGCCGAAGACCAGCAAAAGGCTCCAATGGAAAAGCCTGAATTGGCCCAAATCACCCAATCGTCTCAAGACGACAATTTGGCCGTTAATGATTTGTCGGCCCAACAGGCGTTGGCTGATCAGCGGCGGCGGATGGCGCCTGCTGTGCAGCCGCCGGGTGGCTCGCCGGCCCAGAACCGTGCTATGTCTCTCTCTGACGGACCGACAGCGCGAGAACAAGCTCTGCCGCTGGAAATCCTCGCTCAGCCGGAAAAAACCGACTCCGCTGCCCGGCATTCCTTGCGGGCTCAGCATATCCCCGCGCCAATCGTGCAGCCGGGCACGCCATATCAATTGCCGACCCTGAAATTGCTCAATCCTCTTAAGGCCGGGTCCACAGTCGGCAATCACGAAGAAATTGAGCGCAATATGAAGGCCTTGCAAGATACTCTGGACAACTTTAGCATCGACGCCGAGGTGGACAGTTATGTGGTCGGCCCGCAGGTGACACTTTTTGAGATTGCCACTGCGCCGGGGGTCAATATCGATAGAATTGGCCATTTGCAAAATAATATCAGTATGGCAATGGAGGCTACCAGCATCCGTCTGCTGTTGCCAATTCCCGGGCGTAATCGGGTTGGAATTGAAGTGCCGAACGTTAAACGCACCGATGTCCACGCCTATGAGCTGCTGGCCGATCAGCAATGGCAGGACAGCAAAATGCAGATTCCGCTGTTGTTGGGCAAGAATATCAGCGGCAAAGTAGTTATGCTGGATTTGTCCAAAGCACCGCATTTACTGATCGCAGGTGCCACTGGTAGCGGTAAGTCAGTCTGTATGAATCTGTTGATTACATCAATGCTGTACAAATTCCGTCCCGATGAATTGAAGTTGATTATGGCCGACCCGAAAGTGGTGGAGTTCCTGCCTTATAAGGCTTTGCCGCATTTGATTGTGCCGGTAATTACCGAGGCAGAGAAGGTCAGCTTGGCTCTGCGCTGGGCCATCAATGAAATGGAGAGCCGCTACCGCATCTTAGGTGCAGTCAAGGTCCGTAATTTAGCTGAATTTAATTCTCGCCGTTT
>CAZUCG010000634.1:0-1845 GCA_964619145.1 uncultured Lentisphaeraceae bacterium
TCATTGGCAGCGCGGGCCTGATTATCGGGCTGGCGCTGATTTTTTTCTATCGCGTTGAAAAGGAAGAGCCGCAGCTGGCAGAGGTCATCCGGCCAGTAAAAAGTGTGCTGGTGCAAGCAGATTTTGAACAGCCAGATTTATATTTGCCGGGCAAAGCGCGAGCCAATGACGAGGTGCGACTGTCTTTTGAAGTGCCAGGACAGATCATTGAGAAAAAAGTCATCCGAGGACAGAAGGTCCGCCAGGGCGATCTGCTTATGCGCTTGGACGCGCGGGACTACGAGAATAGGCTCAAGGAAGCCCAAGCGGCCCAAGAGCGCAGTAAGGCGCACTTCGACCGAATCAGCAAGGCCTTGGCGGCTCACGCAGTCTCACAGGAGGATTTTTCCAACGCTCAAGCGGCATACCAGCGCAACACCGCCTCCTTCGAGATCGCCCAGAAGGCCCTTGCCGGCACCGAGCTGCTGGCCAGCTTTGACGGCGTAATTGCCGATATCTTTGTCGATAACTTTATGACCGTGGCTACCAGCACGCCAATATTGAGTTTGCAGGACATTTCCGAAGTACGAGTTGAAGTGAATGTCCCCGAACGCTATGTGGTCAATGCCCCACGTGGCATACTGAAACAGGAAAAATTTAAGGCATATGCTATTTTTGACAGCATCCCCAACCGGCAATTCGACATTATTTTCAAGGAATTCACGCCGACGGCCAACAGCTCAACGCAGACCTACCTCGCCTCCTTTGTGATGCCTTCGCCGACGGACGTGCTGATTCTGCCAGGGATGACGGCGACCATTGTGGAGCCCAGCAAAAGCCGATGGGTATTGGAAGCGCCGCAGACGGGCATAGCTGTTCCCACAGGAGCTATCGGTGTCGATTCACAAGGTGGACATTTTGTTTGGCTTTTGCAAGCGGTGGAGGATGATCTTTACAATGTCCACAAGCAGCTGGTAAAGGTCGGCGAGCGCCAAGGCAAGACCATCGCCGTGTTGACTGGCCTGAAGGCTAACGACAGGATTGCGGTAACCGGCGTCACACTGCTGAGTGAAGGGCGACAGGTACGCTTGTTGTACCAAGAGCCGGCCGCAACGACTGCAGTGGAAGGATGTGAATAATGGACATTGCGGGTTACAGCATTGAAAAGCGAGTCGTAACAATCACCATTACCCTGGTTTTTCTCTTTGGCGGCATCTACAGCTATCTGCGCATCGGTCGCCTCGAAGACCCGGAATTCACCATTAAGGTTGCCCAAATCGTCACCCAGTATCCAGGTGCGACGGCACAGGAAGTCGCTGAGGAGGTCACTGACAAAATTGAGACGGCCGTGCAACAAATGGGCCAGCTCAAGAAGGTCACCAGCACGTCCTATCCAGGAAAGTCGCTAATCAAAGTGGAAATGGAGGACCACTATAATAAAAAAGACTTGCCACAAGTTTGGGACGAGCTGCGACGCAAGGTCAACGACGTGCAAAAGTCTCTGCCACAGGGAGCCGGGCCATCTCTGGTCGTTGATGACTACGGCGATGTCTATGGCGTATATTACGCTATCTATGGAGACGGTTTTTCCTATGCAGAGCTCAAAGACTACGCAAAACTCCTGCGGCGGGAATTGCTGCTCTGCGAAGACGTTGCTAAAATAGAACTTCTGGGCACGCGTCAGGAGGCTATTTATTTTGAAATCAGCCGAGCGAAGATGTCGCAACTGGGCGTGGCCCCCGAGCTGATCTATGATATTTTACAAGGCCAGAACATCCCCGCGCCGGCTGGCCAGGTGCAGATCGGTGACCAGTATATCCGCATCCACCCGACGGGCAGCCTGAAGAGTGTCGATGCCATCGGTGA
>CAZUCG010000635.1:0-1843 GCA_964619145.1 uncultured Lentisphaeraceae bacterium
GTCTGCGGGACGGATATCCATATCCACCAGGGCTTCCTGGCGATGCCGTCTTTTCCGCTGGTGGCCGGGCACGAATTCATTGGCACGATCGCAACTCTTGGCGCTGGTGTTACTAAGGACGCCGGCGGACAGACTCTACAAGTCGGTGACTTGGCTGTGGCCTGTGTCGCAATACCTTGCGGGAAATGCCTGAATTGCTGTAAGGGTGAGACTGCCAGTTGTCTGGCCTTTGGAGTCACCTATGCCAAAGACGTTAACGAAGAACCGCATTTCCACGGCGGCTTTGCCGAGTACCTGTATTCGCCGGCCGGCAATCTAGTCAAATTACCGTCGGGAGTGGACCCCTTGGCAGCGGCGGCTTTCCCGTGTGGCGGGCCGACCATCATCCGCTCCTGCGTTTATGGCGGTGGTCTGCGTGAAGGCGAGCTGGTGGTTATTCAAGGAAATGGCTCGCTAGGGCTTTTTGCCTTGGCGTATGCAAAAGCCCACGGTTGCCGAGTGGCGATTATCGGCTCAACGGCGAATCCGCAGCGCTTAGAGATGTCTATGGCTCTTAAACCAGATTGTTTTTATGATTATCGTAAACACAGCGACGAAGAACTCCAGGCGAAAATTGCTGCTTTGGCTACTCAATATCAGCGAGGCAACGGTGCCGATGTGGTGATAGAGACTAGCGGTGCGCCCAACGCTTTCCCAATTGGCTTGCAATTGTTACGCACCCGCGGGCGCTATTTTGTCCCGGGGCAGTATTCTGATCGCGGCAGTGTGAGTATCCCGCCGCATTTGATTACCTTCCGGGCTTTGCAAATCATCGGTAGCGGGCAATATACCTTGCAAGACGTCAATACATACCTAGAATTTCTGGCGCAGCACCAGGGTCTGCAGCCGCTGTTCCGCCAGATGCTCAGTTCTTATCAGGTGACGGATGTCAACCAGGCGGTGGCCGACGCTGCTGCCGGCAAGGCTATCAAGGCAGTGTTGGTCCCGTGAACGCGATAAAATGAGCTAATGGAGCCTGTTAAGCAAATACCTTGGCGATTAGACGACGCTTTGGGAGAAAACAGCTATGTATGATTGGCGGATAGTGCAAGAGCGTGAGCAACGGCAGGCGAACACGCCTGGATATCACCGTAAAGTTCCCAAGTATAACCTGTTCCAGTATTGGCAGGGGAAATATCTGCAAAGTCATCCTTCTAGCGAGCCGGAGTGTCTGCAACGCGCTCGCTCGCTCGCTTTCGCCCTGCAGAATCTCTCTCTGAGTTGCGAGCCGGAGCAGCTGTTTTTTGCTGGTCGGGAATTGTATGGATATAATGACTTGCCGGAGACCATCTCTCAGCAAGAATACGAAGAGTCTATCGCTGTCCTGCAGCAGCACGGCCTACGCAATTTTGCCGTCGGCTGGGACCACACAATTCCGGATTATCAGACCTTGCTGACGAAAGGCCTGCCAGATTTCCTCTCCCGGGCTGAACGGCGGCAAAACGGACCGACGGGTGAGGCGATGTTGATTGCCTTACAGGCGCTGCAGGCATTCGTGTTGCGCTCGGCGGAGTTTTGCCTGCCCACCCACCCAGAGGCCGCTTGCTGGCTGAAGAACATCGCCGGCGCGCCGCCTGAGTCGTTTCCTGAGGCGCTGCAATTGCTCTGGGTCATCCACGTCATATTATTGGCCGAGGGTCGTTATCATAATGCCCTGGGTAGGGTGGACCAGTATTTACTGCCGGCGTATCAGCGCGACAGCCTCAGTCGCGAGACTGCCTTGGACCTGCTTTGTCAGATCTGGACTAAGATCGAGGGCTTCCATCAGGTGACCAACATCTGTATCGGCGGGGTGACCCCAGAC
>CAZUCG010000636.1:0-1840 GCA_964619145.1 uncultured Lentisphaeraceae bacterium
GTCTTTAAGTTGGCGGATAAGATTCTCTTTCTGCGGCACAATTACTGGTTCACCGTACAAAGCAAAAAAACGCTGGCGCTAAACAAAAATACCGAGTGAGTTTTCGCCGTGAAGTTCTTGGAGGATAGACTTATGACTCATAAAATTCTCTGGCGACTATTATTTGGACTACTGGCAACGCAGCAGTTGGCTGCTGCCGAAGCATTACCAGGGCTCAACATCTGGTCCGGTAAAGAACAATTGCTGCCTTTTCAGGCTCGGGAATCGTGGGCTCTGCAGACCGAACACGGCCGCCAGCTGTCAGGCAAACAACAGGCAGGCAAGATCAGCCTCACCTTGCCACCACTAATAATTGGCAGCACGGAGGCTGCTCGGCTGCTGGTCGACGGCCAGGAAGTAGCCCAAGTCACCATCTGGTCAGCGCAAATACTGGCGGATTTGGCAGCCGACCTCACGGAAGCAAATAGCGCTGTCGCCGCTGCTTTGCAACAAAATGGCCTGCATCCTAACCAGAGCGAGCGGACGAAAAACAGCCTCAGCGTCATTAGCTCAACTGAACAGGCCACTCCCCCGGGACTAAGTCTGCTCTTTGCCGACAAACGCGATTTCCCAATGCGAATCGCAGCAATATGGACAGATTTTTCCTTCTGCCGCGCTAAGAATCCAGGCTGTCTTGGCGTCTTATATAATGAAAAAGAGCAACTTATCGACTGCTATGGCAATCTCTCGCATATCGTCTTGAGCGAGAAAAAGCCGGGCCGTGATGGCAAAACTCAACGCAGACTAGTCGTCTTCACACCTGATTTCGAGTTTCAGGACATCGAAAACATAATTCTACTTAAAACCATAATCAAGGAGCACGGGCTATGAACAAGATTTTTTCATTTATGTTCGCAAGTTGCCTTTTAAGTCTGGGGCTGACAGCAATCGAAGCGGCCGAAGAGAGTGCTCAGATTCTGGTGCCGACTACGGCAGTATTGCCGTTTACGGCCCGCGGCCGACAGGCCGAAAATGACCGCGCCGGCGATTCAGTCTCAGACTTGCTGTTTGTCAATCTCCTGGAGAATAACATCGGCAATTTAGTCGAGCGGGCCGAACTGGATAAGGCGCTAAATGAGCTGCATCTTTCTGCCGTAGGGATGGTCACCCCGGAATCACAATTACAACTGGGCAGGCTGATCGGAGCGAAAATTCTCATCTCTGGATCGTTGTTTGAGGCCGGCGACAAAAAGTATCTCGTGGCCAAAATCATTGGCACTGAGACTAGCCGGGTTGTCGGCTGCAGTGCCAGCGGCAGAGGTGACTACTTGGAACTAGTGCCAGAACTAGCCCGGAAAGTAGTCAAAATGCTAGAAAAAAACACGCCCAAACTCCTGCCGGCAAAAATGACAGTGTTCTCCGCGGCAGACAAGCTATCTGAAGTCAAAGGCCAACAGCGCAAAGTATATCTGAGCATCTCAGAGGACATCAATCTCAGGGTGCCAGACCCAGCCTCAGAAATCGAGTTAAAGAAACTCTTGCTGGCATTAGGCTTCGAGATAGCCAACACGCGCTCCGAAGCCGCCTTTGCCATCATTTGCGAAGCCGTGGCCAGCGAGGCCGGACAGTATCAGAAGTTCAACAGTGCAGCAGCCCGGGTCGAATTGTCGGTCTATGCGGTGAAAGACAACCAACTTCTGGCAGTAGGCGCGACGCGAGAGACGGTAGCTTCAGCGACATACATCACCGCCGCCAAGGATGCCATCGCCCAGGCGACTTTACGGCTGGCTGGCGAGTTGTTGAAGTGTATGCAATAAAATGCGAGTCAGCTCAACAGTATAAGCGCTGTTTGTTTTTCACC
>CAZUCG010000637.1:0-1836 GCA_964619145.1 uncultured Lentisphaeraceae bacterium
ATGGTAGGGTGGGCTTGAGAAGCCCACCCTAATGGACGCAGGAGAAATGTAGCCGCTTTTAACAAAACTGGCAAGGCTAAAATTGTAGTTTACCAAACATTCATTGAGATTTCCTTATTTTCTCTTGGAAGGACAAACATTCACCGTTCAACAATCACCGTCAATGACTGACTGAGCGAATGGATGGATGGCGAATATCCACAGTAGTCAATCCCCGCGAGTTGATTTTTAGGCTTAGACTATTAATTTACAGCTTTAGCCATAGCTGTTATTACCGGGATGGTCCGGATTTTTTATCACCGCCTACAACTATATTTGCGACAATGGAGGAAGAAAAATGCAAGCAGGTTTTTTTAGCACTGACATCACTCCGCCTTTGGGTACTATGCGAGCCGGCAATTATCAGCGGATGTATATCACTGGCATTGCCGGAGCATTGAAAGTCCGGGCGGCAGTTTTCGAACAGGACGGCTGTAAAGTCGGTTTTGCTGGCGTGGATTGTTGCACTTTGGGCAGAGAGGTCATCGAACAGGCATTGTCCTTCGCAGCAGAACAAGGCGGCCTGAAGCTGGATTATTACATCATCTCGGCTTCACATACGCACTCTGGAGGAGCAGTATCATCTTTTTTTGATTTGGCATTGCTGCAGCAAGCGGACCCGAAAGTGGCGGCTTTGCTGAAAGACTCGCCAGTGCCAGATGCGTGGTTCACCGATTGGGTCGCACGACAGTTGGGCAGTGCATTGCTGATGGCCGATAAACGTTTGGAAAAAGCACTGCTGAATATCGGTACCGGCCTGGAAGATAGTATGATTTTTAATCGCCGTTTCTTTTTACGTGATGGCCGGACGTATACCCATCCCGGCATTCTGAACCCCGATATCGTTAAGCCAGCCGGTCCAATCGACCCACAGGTAGGCGTGATTGGCGCCTGGCGAGAGGACGGCTCGCTGATCGGCTGCCTGCTGAATTATTCTTGCCACGGCACGACCTTCAGCGGTAGTACAACCCACGGCGACTGGTATCATTATGCAGAAGAGACGCTGCGAAAACTGTTCGGCCAGAAATGCGGCGCGGTGATTCTGAATGGCCCGTGTGGCGATGTCACGCAGGTGAACAACCAGGTGCCAGGGAGCTATTTTGGCTTGAATGTCAGCTACCAGTTGGGAGCCCTGGTGGGCGCTGAAGCTGCCAAGGTGCTGCTGCGTACGCCACAAAGACCTTGGCAAAAAATCGCTGGCTGTCAGGAAACATTGTCTCTGCCTCGGCGAGTGCCCGCGCCAGAGTCACTGCAAAAAGCCTGGCGAGAGATAGAACAGTCGCCTGATAATCCCAATGCCCCTGAAGCAATGTTCGCCCGTGAACGCTTGGTGGCGGGTGAATTGGCCCGATTGCAGCCGTTGCGCGAGGTTACTCTGACGGCGCTGCAGCTCGGTAATGCAGTATTCCTGGCCAATCCAGCCGAGTTCTTTACCTCGCTCGGCTTGTGCATTAAACAATCCAGCGAGTTCCCGGTCGCAATGGTTGTGGAACTGGCGAATGACAGCATCGGCTATGTCCCCGATACAGCGGCTTTTGACCCTGAAACAGGCGGAGGCTACGAGACGGTCTTGACTGCCTATAGCAATCTGCACCCTGACGCCGGCGAGGTAATTGCCAATAAGCTGATCGAAATGTCTGCCCGGCTGACACCGGAAGTACTGCCAGAACCACCACTCCCAACACCAGGAACACCGTGGGATTACGGCAGAAGAGGGCCGGACTGGCAATAATAGCCGGAAAAGGTTAAACAGTTGCTCTCTGGTGAGACAAAATGTCGCACTAGAGAGCTAAGCAC
>CAZUCG010000638.1:0-1834 GCA_964619145.1 uncultured Lentisphaeraceae bacterium
ACCTGACATTTATTAAGGAATTATACGCCAAATATAACGTCCGACGGATGGATGCTAACCCCTGAAATCTTGTCTGATTTATAGATTTGACCGCAGTAATACAGGTTGTTTTGCTTTTTCGGCGAGGATACTTGGAAAGCCACTAAGAGCCCTTATTTGGTCATAAACTGTCTTTTATTTGGCCTTGCGACAATATCCGTGCCATAAAATCCGTTTGCTGAGATATTGCTAATTACAGCGAGCCAGTCTTGAAAAGGCAGAAGTCATTTGGTTTATGGCCCAGGAAAAGAAATGCAACGACAAAAAATTTATTTTGGCATCCGCCTATTATTATTTTCTCTGCTATTCTTACTCTTCTCGTGCCGCTCTACAAGCGAATGGCGCGAACAAGCCGATGCTCGGGCTGCTGAGTTGTTGCAGTCCAGCCAACGTATTATTAATGGCAGGACTGAGCCGATCAGAGTAGAGACGCCGGCCGAGAGCCTCCGCCGACGTTTACTGCTGGACCAGGACCTGCCGCATCAGAATGCGGCTTCTCTAAGCGTACGAGATTTACCGGATACTGAACGCTGGCAGGGAAAAGAGCACTTATTGCCTGACCAGAGTCCAGCTCCAGCCTGGAATAGCAAAGAGACCTTACAGTTTAGCATTGTCCAATCTTTGCAGGTCGCAGCCGCGAACAGCCGTGAATTCCAAACTCAAAAAGACCACCTTTTCTCGGCCGCGTTAGCCGTGGATTTGGAAGCCCAGGATTTCCGCAATACCTTCTCAGGAATGCTGCAAAGTTCCTTGGCAACCAGTGGTTCAGGTGATTCGCGTTTGACTGGCAGCAATACCCCCGGCGTAGCAGGGATGGCCAGAAAATTCAAAAATGGCATTGAGTTCTCCAGTGCTATGTCAGTTAATTTGGTAAAAATGCTGACTGGTGACAAGGCTTCTTTCTGGGGCGTTCTGGGTGATGCCAGCATTTCCATACCGCTGCTGCGCGGCTCCGGGGAATTTATCGTACTAGAGCCATTACGGCAGTCTGAACGCAATCTTCTGTATGCAGTTCGGGAATTCGAGCAATACAAAAAAGAGTTCGCCTATTCGATCGTACAGTCTTACTTGAATGTCCTGCAGGCTGCTCAGAAAGTCAAGAATCAAGCCGAGAATTACAAGCGGGTGGTGGCCTCCACTCGTCGTTCGCGGCGAATGGCGAATGCCGGCCGGCTCCCAGAGTACCAATTCGACCAAGCAGTGCAAGACGAATTGCGAGCCCGCGATTCCTGGATTGCTGCCGGTCAGAGTTACGCTAATAGCCTCGATAGCTTCAAGGTTTTGGTGGGGCTCCCGACAGATGCTGAGATTATATTGCAAGAACAGGAATTAGCCAACTTGGCTCAGGATTTGCAGGAACTCACTACCGGCAAACCGCCGGTGGACTACAGCGGCGAAATACCCCCGGCAGACGCCGAGGTGGTGCTGCTCGAGCCAGATGACAGCAATTCCGGAAAATATGAGATTCAGGAAAAACAAGCCATCGCGCTAGCCTTACAGCGCCGGCTGGATTTGCAGACGTTGCTCGACAAGGTCGCAGATGCCCAACGCCGGGTGTTGATTGCGGAAGACGCCTTACGGGCGGAATTGACCCTAGGCAGCTCGGCTGCGATCGGCCAACGCCGTTCTTATTCCAATTCTGGGCAAAGCAATGCCGAATTCAATCCCCGCGCGGGTGCTTATTCTGGTGTCCTGACGCTTGATTTGCCTTGGGAACGTACTCGAGAGCGCAATGCATACCGTGAGAGCTTGCTTGATCTGGAAGCAGCCGTGCGCTCCTTGCAGAGTAAAGAAG
>CAZUCG010000639.1:0-1834 GCA_964619145.1 uncultured Lentisphaeraceae bacterium
GGCAGCCACGCGTATTTTGCCGTTACGGATCGCCAAAGCCTATCTACATAAGACGAGGAATGAGGCCAAGAAGCTGACTGCCAAGCTTATGATCCGTGATTTTAATGAGCAATTGACTGCGCGGATTGATTTTTCGGCTGACAAGACGCGTTTTTTGTTATATCATTCCTTACTGACGCATTCACCGGTGATTTTAGACCGTACCGGTAATCTTTTGCCCAATGATGTCCCATATAATGCCAAGCTGAATCGTGAAGAGAACGCATTTGCCTTGGCCCAACTGGGGCGGTTTTTAGATAAATTGAAAGAAAAGGGTGTGTATGACTCGTCGCTGATTGTCATAATGGCCGACCACGGTGGAACGATGCCCCTGGAATATGAGCTGCGGCATCTTTTTACCGAGCAGAAAGGCGTCGCTGCGCCGCGCCCTTTGTCGGTATACAACCCCGCGGTATTGATTAAAACGCCGTATCAGACGGACGAATTCACGGTATCTGATGCTCCCTTTGCCAATTGTGACTTGCGCAAGCTGGTGCGTTTTTATCTGGACACAGATGATTGGCGGCAACGGCCGCAGGATATTTTGGCGCCGGCGGTTGATCGGGCAGTGCCGGTCTTCGTGCCGCTAAAGAAGCCAGCCAATGCCTCTCCTGATTTGCCGGACTTGACCAAGGTGGTCGCCCCGGACATTTTTGCGGCGTTAAAGAAAGTCTGCGATGATCCGGCTCAGGCGGCTGTTTATCCAGCGTTGCCGCTGGATCAAGCCGGGCTGAAATTACCTGACTACTGGTTGGGTTATATGCTTTATGGCAGCACCCAAGGCCAGACGATGCTGTTGAAGTCAGCAGCGTATTTGTGTTTCACGCTAGAGGAGAAAAAAACACCAGACTTATTTTTGCAACTGCAACTATCGCCATTAGTAATGCTTGCCAATCGAGAGGCGATGCAGTTTCAGGTCTTGGCTGGCGAACAGGAGGTGGGTGCTTTTAGGGCTGAACGGAAGGGCACATACCAGGTGCGCATACCGGCAAATACGCTGCGTAATGGAAAAAATATCTTGCTGCTGCGGGCTGAGAATCCCATCTTATCCAGCAAGCTGGGCTTGAATAATCTTCGCTATGAAGAGAAGGTCTCCAGTTGGCTGGGAGATTTCCAATTGTCCACCCGTCCAGAGGGCGGTATTTTGGCGGATGATGTGCCGTTATTGTCGGGGCTGGTCAAAAAAGAGCGCATTCCCGATTACTGTTACGGTTTTTGGCATCACGCCCGCAAGGGCTCCTGGCTGACAGGTGAAGGTGGCGAATTGCGTTTTGCAGTGCAAGCATTGCCTAAGAAGGACTTGCGTTTGCGCTTACGGGTTACGGCCTTGGTGACCAAGGATATCTCTCGGCAATTGGTCAAAGTGTTTCTTGGCGACAAGGCGTTGGTAGACATAAACATCTTGGATGGAGAAGGTTTAATCGAGTTGACGATTCCGCGAGAGGCATTTTCTCCAGAAAAAACTATCCAGATAACTTTTGTGCCTGAGAATCCTATTAATCCCGTGCAGGCCCAATTGCCGTATTGGGCGTACAATGGGAAGTTGTCGTTCTGTTTGCAGGAAATACAGATCGTGGCCAAAAATAAATAAATTTGCCATTATGTAAAAAATTTTTGCTTGCATTTTAAAAAATACTTGCAAACGCATTTCGACAGCCTAAATTAAAATGTGTTTAGGTTGTATTGGTGCCTCTGATTGAATAGACAAAACCACTGGGGACAAGCGATGCCGACGTCATTTTGGATTTTTTTCAGTTTGGTGACTGTCTATTTGGTTGTATTGTCGTGGTTTGAC
>CAZUCG010000640.1:0-1828 GCA_964619145.1 uncultured Lentisphaeraceae bacterium
TTATGCACCGCTGGCTGCAAATCGCCCCTGCCAGCGGTAACGCCTCCCGCCACTGGGGTTTTTTGCATCGCGGGACCATTATGCTTCGCGATGATTCCGCTATGAACCTCTCACCCGAGATGTTCCAAGAATTCATCTTCCCATATAACCAGCGGCTGCTCAATATCTTCGCGGGCGGCGGAGATCATTTCTGTGGCCGTGGAGACCATTTTATCTCACACTTGAAAAACCTGCGGGGGCTTTGCGGCATCGCTATGTCACAGCCTGAATATAACGATATGGAAAAAATTTTCGTCCATACCGTTGACTGCGGTCTGAATATCTACGGCCTGCGCCGTGATGCCGCGGAAAACGCCTTGCGGCGTGGTCGCTCGCTGCACGGGCGCGTCCATTGCTGGTGACGACTGGGTCACAGTCCAGCCAAAAGACCGTGTTCTCAGCTCGGCATTGCAAACCACTCTGTAGCTCGGTACGACACAAGCTACGAATGGCTTATATTAACCTTTATATCAGGATATCGTTATGAGCATCAATCCCTGCCGTCCCAAATGGAAAGGAACTATGAGCGACCGCGAACGCTTCAAACGACAAATGCACTGGCAGACTGTCGATAGGTCGTTCAATATGGAATTCGGCTACTGGCAAGAAAATTTTTACGAATGGAACATCTTCGTTCAAAATCAGATCACTTCTAATTCGGAAGCCGACATCTTCTTTAATTTCGATCGCATCACAACTGTCGGCGGCAATATCTGGATGTCGCCATCTTTTGCGCCTAGGGTCATTGAGGATCGCGGCAGCAGCATTGTCACTCTCGACGCGAATGGACTATGGGTGGAGAGCCCTAAAGATGGTCATTCGACTATCCCGATATATCTCCGGGCCAGCATCGTCACTCCGGATGACTGGAAACGCGAAAAAGAATCTCGTTTTCAGCGCGACATTGCAGCGCGCGAAGTCGATCTCGATGCCCTCCGCAAGGCATATCCGCCCGAGCGCGATTTTCCGGTCGGCGTGCATTGCGGTTCGATGATTGGAGTCATCCGCAATATGCTGACCTTCGAGGGTCTGGCTTATGCCAGCTACGACTACCCGGAGATGCTTGAAGATATGGTGGAGACTGCCTGTTTGCTGGTCGAAGATTACCTCGATCAGGTCCTCGGGCAGATTGATTTCGACTTTGCCTCCGGCTGGGAAGACATCTGTTTCAAGAACGGTCCGGCCGTCACCCTCGACTTTTTCAACCAGGTGGTGGTGCCGCGCTACAAGCGCATCGGTGATAAATTGCACCGGCACGGCATTGATCTCTGGTACACAGACTGTGATGGCGATGTGCGTCCGTTGCTACCGGGCTTCCTGTCCGCTGGCATCAACTGCTTGTTCCCATTTGAGGTCAACAGTTGCTGTCACGCTGGCGAACTGCTGGATAAATACCAGGGGCAACTGCGCATAATGGGCGGTGTCGATAAAATGGCGCTGGGCAAGGGCCCGGCCGCCATCAGGGACTATCTTACATCGCTAGCGCCGTATGTCGAGCGGGGCGGTTATATCCCCTTCTGCGACCACCGCTGCCCCCCCAATGTGAAGCCCGAAGATTATCTTTTCTATCTCGACTTGAAAGAAAAAATGTTCGGAGGGAGAGCAGAGCTGGCAAGCCAATTTAGCTAGAAGTCAGTCGAAAATCAAGTCAAATTTTTCTTCGGTAGTTAAAATTCAAACATTGAACGGCAAGTTTACCTGCCATTGGGACGAATAATACACCCCCAAACAATGCTTTCGCGAATCGAAGAAATGGAACGGCTCATAATCTCGAAACCGAACATATTTT
>CAZUCG010000641.1:0-1824 GCA_964619145.1 uncultured Lentisphaeraceae bacterium
TTCCCGGGGTAGGTCGCTTCGCGACCAACCCCGGGCTTTGAAAAAGACAACTCCTTCGGAGTTGTTAGGGTGCCAATATTTTTTATTTTTCCTAAATTATGTTCGTTGTCGAGATTATGAGCCGTTCCATTTCGTGATCCGCGAAATCATTATTTTAGGTTATTCCCCGGCGGTCGGTTGGATGTCAATGTCGGTTGGGGATCCTGTGTGACGATGCAGACAAATTGTGAATTTAGCCATAACCATTCTGATAGCGATGGCAGAATTCGCATAATTTAGTAAAAGCGTATCCTGCTCTATTTGCCAGCCCTGAAAGTGCTGCTTCTAGGCGAGCTTTCGCTCAGACTTTTTTGTGTTTCCAACGCCCCAGCATAAACCATCCGGTTACCAATATCGCGTGGGTCACTTGGGTCGTCGCCATCGCTGCCCAGATGCCGATTGTGCCGAAATGTGTTGACAAAAGATACGCCAGTGGTACTTGTACGCCCCAGAGGGTGAAGGCATTGATCACGAATGGGGCCAGGCTGGCGCCGGCGCCGCTCAGGGCACGACTCAAGACAATGCTGATCGCACTGAAGACATAGAACGGTGCCTCGACGTGAAAATATTCTGTCCCGATGCGTATGGCCTCGGCCTCATCGAGGAAGATACCAAGGAAGAATGGTGCCCAGAAAATTAACAGTACACTGGCGATGATCATAATAATCACCTCAATCCCGACCGCCGCCCAAGCGGATTTGACCGCTCGCTCCGGTTGACCGGCGCCAAGATTTTGTCCGACCATAGTCGCCGAGGCGTTACCGAAGGAAAATGCTGGCATCAGAATCATTAAATTGATGCGGGTACTCACGCCGTATCCGGCCAAGGCAGAAGTGCCGAACGGCGCTACAAAACGGAACATCACGGCATTCATCAGGCTGCGTAACAGCATCTGACCAGCGCCCGGCAGGCCGATTTTCGCTATCCGCCAGCAGAGATTGCCATTAGGCAGCCAATCCCGTAGCAATAACCGCAGGTGTACTCGGCCGCTTGAGAGCAGACCCAGTGAGAGCAGCGCAGCCGAACTTTGCGCAATCACAGTAGCCCAGGCCGCGCCAGCTACACCAAGACGCGGGAAAAAAAACAACCCGTAGATTAGCAGCGGATCGAGGATAATATTGACGATATTGGAGAACGCCATAATCTTCATCGGCGTCCAAGCGTCGCCAGCGCCTTGCATAGCAGAATTGCCAAGAAAAAGAATAAACATCGTGAAGCTGAAGAATAGTGAGATTTGCAGATACCCCTTCCCCTCTGCGATGACTTCAGCAGGTGTATTCATTAACCTGAATAATTCCGGACTGAAGCGCAGCCCGATCAAGGCAATAAGCGCACCGAAGACCAAGGCCATAGTTAGACTTTGGCCGGCGGTCTGGCAGGCTTTGCGTTCCTTGCCTTGGCCGATAAATCTCGAGACCATCGCGATTATTCCGACTGAGGCGCCCATCAACACCGGCGTGAGCACAAACAATATTGTGCCGCTAGCACTGACTGCGGCTACGGCAGAGTTACCTAGCCCGCCGACAAAAAACAGATCGATTATACTCTGCAAGTTCTGCAGCAGCGCTTGCATCAGCATCGGTGTGGCTAGACTGAAGAGACCAGTCAGGAGATGACCGCTGGTGACTTTGTTATTTCGCAAAATTAGACCTACGGAGATTGGGGAAAAATTAAGGCTATTTACTCCCAGCAGAGCATTTGCCGCTTGGTGAGTAATCAGCGCAGATAAATTTTTGGTCACGTCCTGAAGTTGGGACCTAGGGAAGAAGCTTGTCTTTCCACTAG
>CAZUCG010000642.1:0-1821 GCA_964619145.1 uncultured Lentisphaeraceae bacterium
CCGAAGACCGGATCATTGCCGGAAACAAAAAGGACAATTTTTGGGAAATGGGTGGACACCAGGCTGGCGAGATATTTCTTATTCACTGCAATTGCCCTTGGCCCCACCACTGGAAAGAGTCTCGATGTTCAGCCACGAGGAAAGTATGCGACTCTGGAATGACCCCGTGCTGGAATGGCAACAAGTGGGAGAATTGCTCTGGTACCGAGGAGATTTTTGGCAAGATGTCAACGCCTCTCTTGATTTACGCCAAGCGCTGGAGTTGTCCGCAAAGGCCGACTGGGGGGTCCTCTTCGGCACTCAGGAAAAAACCTCCAGCGCTAATTCCGCAGTCGCCCGACTGCTCTATCAGCCCGCCAAGAAAACCCTCCAATTGCAGCTGGAGGATAAGATAGTAGAAACACTCGAGTGCCCGCAACCGCCGCTGGACATCACAATGCAGCGTTGTGGCAGCCGGCTGCTGGTAAAGCAAGACGGTAATCTCTTGTGGAACTACCCCCTGCCAGAACGACTGGATGGCCTCTGCTTGGTCGGTCGCATTGGCTATGGTGACACTGCCGAATGGGCCAATGCCCTCACCATCGTTGCCAACGGCATTACCTCCTACTCCTTCCAGGAAGCGCCTTCCGCCTGGCTGACCGCCAGCGGCGTCTGGGAAATCACCAACCGCTGGCAATGCGACCCGCGCTGGTCGTTCTTTTCCGGTCTGAATCTCGAGGGCCCGGCTTGCCTGTGGAACAAATTCCAGCACGGCGACCGGGTCAGCTTCGATTTCTATGTCGGGCCAAAGATGGACACCGACCGTGGAAAAAAATATGAATACGCCGGCGATTTCTCCTTAGTCCTGGGTGCAGATGGTCGCGATATCAGTTCTGGCTATAGCTTTATGTTCGCTGGTTGGGACAACCGGGGCTCGCAAATCGTGCGCCAGAAAGAGATTGTCAAAGAGAACACCGCTGTGACCATCCCGCGTTCCAGTAATATCCACCGCCAATGGTTCCACTTGAAAGTCAGGAAGAACCACGACGTGCTGACTTTTTGGGCCGACGGCAATCTGGTTGGCACCTACCTGGATCCCGAACCGCTGTCTGGCCGACGCTTCGGACTCTGGACTTGGCGTAACGGCTTTATGATTGCCCAGTTCCGGGTTTCCAGTGATGATTACAGCCCGGCCCCAGAAAGCATCGCCGAGACACCCATCACACCCCAGACACCCTATAATTGAAAACCGCCTAAGGCTGCTTCGCGATCACAACTAGCATACTATGAAGATATTACTCATTTTTTTAAGTTTCCTTTTTCTCGTTAGTTCCTGCCGTCGGGAGACTTTTATCAGCATCAGCAGCGAGCCAGCCGGCGCCACCCTTTGGGATGGCGATGAGATCATCGGCCAGACACCACTGCGCCTGGCCCTGCCCGAATTGACACCCCGGAAACTCATCGTTCGTCATCCTGGCTGCCTGGATGCCCAGCTCACCCTGGAACCCGCCAAGGGGGGAAAGCCAGCGCCCTTGCACTTCACGATGCAAGAACCAGAAGAGCATTATTTTACTCTGCAATGCACCTCAACGCCCCACGGCGCAGATACCTTTCTCAATGGCGAATTCAAAGGCAAGACGCCTTTCGAATTATCCGGCCTTCCTCTCGGTCAAAGTGAGCTGATACTCCGTCTGAAAGACCGCGAAGAGGTCCGCGAGGCGCTGTTTTTCAACGCCGGATCTCTGGCCCGCACAGAGTTACATCTGACCCTACCGAGTGTCTTGATTCCCTACTACCAGCAGTTGATCAGCACCGAGCCGGATGTCGTGCATCACTATGCCG
>CAZUCG010000643.1:0-1815 GCA_964619145.1 uncultured Lentisphaeraceae bacterium
GGCTGGGGCTGGGGCTGGGGCTGGGGCTGGGGCTGGGGCTGGGGCTGGGGCTGGGGCTGGGCTGGGCTGGGCTGGGCTGTCGAAAAGGTGCCGATGGCATTTTTACAAGATAAATGTTAATCAGCATTGGAGATTAAGTTCTCTAAAGTTCGCGCAGCTAGTTTTTTTCACAGTCATCCTATAGGGTGATGCTTTCCAGCTGATTCAAGCGCAAAACAGCGATTTGCAACTAGGCGAAACGCGTGCAGGCTAGGCAAAACAGAATATTGACTGCGTAAATAGAAGCTCTAGCGCGGTAAAGCCGGCTTGGCTGGCGTTAAATGCTGATTGTGAGCTTCGATTAAAACCTCATCTGTAACGGCGATAAAATTCTTTGGGATCGCAGGTCTTGCCGTATTGGGCGTGGTCTGGCATTTCTTGATAACTTAACCGGGCGACGTGTCCGTCTAGATAGGCGACATTGGTTTTCAGGTCGTGCTTGAAGGCGACATACGAGCGCCGATGCGCACCAACACCATAGCCACTATAGGTCAGCTTGTAAACGCCATCATAACCGATATCACCCATAAAAAACCGCCCGCTGGGGTTGTGCACCTGGTCTAGGCGTTCCGTTCGCGGCGTGACCGTCTCACCGCCTGTAGACCAGCGCATACCACTTTGCTGGTAAATGCCTTGTCCATTTTCATAGCTTAGTGGGTAACCGCTCCCGCACACTGCAGTAGAGAAGCTGTAACTGAAATTCGGATTTCCAGCAGTGTTGCCGTCCGGATAATCTCGGCGCAATCCGGCCGGGCACTTGGCAATTGGCGGCGCGTAATAGCGCAAGTCGCCTTGGCTGTAATTTTGAGCCCCGATATATGCTGCTATGCCGGCTCCGGTAGTGTAGTTGAAGATGCCATTGGAGCCGCTGATACCGTGCGAGCCCCAGCTGTCGTTGTCATCCGCATAGAGCATCTGTCCAGACGCCAATGATTTCATATTGCTCAGGCACTTCGTGCATTGGGCCGCGCTGCGGGCCTTGTTCAAGGCCGGCAGCAGCATCGAGGCCAACACTGCGATGATGGCGATCACCACCAGTAACTCAATTAAGGTAAAATATGACCAGCGGACGGTGATGCGGTTATTCTCTAACAATGTCTTTGCCATAATGCACCTGTGATTGTTAACCAGGAAAAATATTAGGAACCATTCTTAAAATAATGCGCGGATAAGGTAATGCAAGTCAAGCAATAATATGCTATCGCAGGGTTTTTTATGGGTGCGGAAAAGATTTTAGCCCTACGGTGGTCACGATTGCTGTTCTTGTCCTGGCGATAACATTTTTTGTCTTTTAGACTTTAGTCAAGATCGCCAAGCAGCCGCTAGAGGCAAAATGGTCACCCTGTTTGCTGCTTATCCGCAATCTGGAAGCGCCAGGAGCAGGCGCAGCTCGGGTCGGTGATGACCGGGTAGCAACTGATAACCTCACAAGTAATGCGTTTGTCGATGGCCCGAGCGAAGGCGCTGTATTCAGCCAAGCCGACTGGCCGACAAGGATGCCAAGGGAGATTTTTGCGGCTGCGTGCGCTCTGCACCCGGCAATCGATAGTGCGAAAAATCAGGCAGTCGGGGCCATCCATTTTCATTTCTATCTGATTGACGATAGAGTTAAAGTGCAAGGGCAAGGCCTTCTGCAATCCTGGCAAGCCGGGGAATTCCGGTAGTTGCAAGAAGGCTTTGAAACGTTTGCCCTCATAGCCGGCAAAAATTCCCCAGACCTTCTCATCGTGGCGCATTGCGGCCTCCAGCCCTGCTTCTTGCTCCAGACTCTGAAAC
>CAZUCG010000644.1:0-1815 GCA_964619145.1 uncultured Lentisphaeraceae bacterium
CTGACGACCGGACTTTCGGTCTTGCCGATGGCGCTAAGTACCGGCGCGGGTGCGGGTGCGATGAATGCCATTGGAACCGTCGTTCTGGGAGGGATGATTACCGGAACGCTCCTGGTGGTGGTTTTTGCTCCGTTATTCTATATGATTGTGGAAAAGACCTTTGGCAAAAGTCGCAATAAAGCCGTTAAAGCGAAGCTGAATGGAGGATTGTACTAAT
Organism: uncultured Lentisphaeraceae bacterium; assembly: GCA_964619145.1. Taxonomy (GTDB): domain Bacteria; phylum Verrucomicrobiota; class Lentisphaeria; order Oligosphaerales; family Oligosphaeraceae; genus JAAZIZ01. The sequence continues at coordinate 218 of CAZUCG010000644.1, forward strand.
GCGAACCCTTGCCTTTGCAGTTTTATTTGTCATCTGCCTGAGTGGCTGTACGATGATTCCCACTTATCAACGTCCGGAAGCCCCGGTGCCGGAGGTTTTGCCGGACGCAGTGGAAGCCCCTGCGGGATCAGCAAGCTCGCCGACGGCAGCGGAACTTCCCTGGCGGGAATTCATTCTTGATGTGGAGTTGCGTCAACTGATTGAAAGCGCGCTGCAGAACAATCGTGATTTGCGTCTGGCATCCCTGAATGTGGAAAAAGTCCGGGCCTTATACAAGATTCAGCGCGAAGAGCTTTATCCCAACTTGTACGCCACCGGCGGTGGCAGCCGTCAGAGTACGTCACGTGATTTGTTGCAACCGGGTCAGTCCCGAATTACAGAACGCTATCAGGCCAATCTCAGCCTGCTTTCCTGGGAACTGGATTTCTTCGGGCGTTTGCAGAGCCTCACAAAAGTCGCTCTGCAGGAGTTTTTAGCCACCGAACAGGCACGTCGCAGCGCTCAGATCATGCTGATTTCTTCGGTAGCAAATGGCTATCTGGCTCTGGCAGCAGAGCGGGAATCCCAACAGCTGGCGGAAGATACGTTCAAGTCGCAGCAAGACGCATATAAACTGGTTGAACGGCAGTATAACGAAGGCTTGGCCACCGAGTTGGACCTGCGACGGGCACAAGTGCCTTGTGAAGCCGCCAGAGTCGATATGGTAAGATATCGGCAACGTGTCTCTCTTGCCGAAAATGCTTTGCAGTTTCTGCTGGGCACTGCGCTGCCAAAGGATTTGCTGCCTGGCAATTTGGCGGATGTGGAGTTGCCGGCAAGTTTAGCCAGTGGACTTTCGTCGGAAGTGTTACTTCAACGCCCGGATATTCTGGCAGCGGAGCATCCGTTAAGGGCGGCCTATGCGACGATAGGTGCGGCGCGGGCGGCCTTCTTCCCGAATATTGTGCTGATCGGGAATCTTGGTACGGCGAGCACAGAGCTGTCAAGACTTTTTGAAGGCGGCACGAGCACTTGGGGCTTTTCACCACAGTTGTCGATGCCCATCTTTGATGCGCGCACGTGGTCGGCATACCGGGTCAGCAAAGTCCAGCGCGAAATGGCCTTGACGCAATATGAAAAAGCTATCCAGAATGCCTTCCGGGAAACCGCGGATGCTCTCGCTGTTCGCAATGCAATCAGTGAACAGCTTGCAGCTCAGGTGGACTTGGTGGAAGCTTTGGCGGAGACTTATCGCCTGGCGCGTTTCCGCTATGAAAAGGGAATCGATAATTATCTGAGCGTCTTGGATGCTCAGCGTTCGCTGTTCAGCGCTCAACAGGGGCTGGTCAGTTTGCGCCTGGCCGAACACAGCAGCCGTTTGCAGCTATATGCTGTTCTCGGCGGCGGCGGCCTGCCGGAAACGGAAAGCGAAGACGTAAAATAAAACTGTAATAGTTTGAGGGATTCAAGTGTGGGGCAGGAATGGGGGCGGGGAAGCGAGCTGAAGCTCGCTTTTGACGCAGACTGAAGTCTGTACTACATACGGGGAACGCAGCCTGTACTACATGCCTCGCTAAAGCTCGCGAAAACGCAGACTGAAGTCTGTACTACATACGGGG
>CAZUCG010000645.1:0-1814 GCA_964619145.1 uncultured Lentisphaeraceae bacterium
AAATAGTTGCTGTATTTACGCGTTTGCCTCTGGGACAAATCACCCTTGTTAAAGATGGTATTTTCTTTTTGGGGTTTATATTACTTTGACTTTATTAGCAGCATAATAACTAGAGTTATCAAACAAGGGAGTGCTATTTGATGTTTAAAAAGATGATTAGTATCGTGGCAGTTATGGGGCTGATTTTTGTTGCTTGGGGGCAGGAGACAGTAGCTGCTGCTGATAATGCGGTCGCATCGGACGTGGTGTCGGCTGCAGCAGAATCGCCCTTGCCCAATATAAAGAATATTACATCTGCATCTATGCAAGAGGGGATGGCTGATTTTGTCGATTCTAATGCGCACGGGCGGTTGATTTTGGCGTTGGCGTTATTTTTCGGCATTTTGGTGGTAGGGAAGTTCTTGCTGCTGATAATTTGCGGTTACTTGAAAAAGAAAAGCGCTGCCGCTAAGAATGTCAGTGAGGTGATTCACAAGCCGTTGTTGGGGCTGATTTTAATTCTGGCGCTTTATGGTGGTGTTTCCCCGTATATGGATACCTTGTCGAGTTTTTGGCAGGCATTGCTGAGCAAGATTATTTATGCTTTGATATGCTTTCTGATCACGTGGTTGATTTATCGTTTTGTGGATATTGTCGACTTAGCCTTGCAGAATGTCAAGAACAGCAAAGGTGAGTTAATCGACCCGATGTTAGCCGGCATAATCAAGCGTATCTTACGAGTTATTACTCTGTTTGTACTGCTGATGTTTCTGGGGCAGAATGTCTTTGGTCTGAATATTACTACCTTGTTGGCTGGCGCTGGTGTGGCAGGTTTGGCCATCGCCTTCGCTGCTCAGGAAACAGTGGCTAATTTTATTGGCTCATTGATGATTCTGCTAGACCATCCCTTTAAGGTGGGTGATGCGGTGAATATTGAAGGCGTTATTGGTGTTGTTCAGCATGTCGGCTTACGCAGCACTACACTGCGCTCATTGGATGGGCACCTGGTAACTATCCCGAACAAGACAGTCGCTGGTACTACAGTAATTGATATCTCTGCCCGTCCTAGTATCAAGACGGTGATGAATTTGGGTTTGACTTATGATACCCCGCCGGAAAAAATGGAGCTGGCATTGGCCATCTTGCGAGAGGTTTTTGCCAATCACGAGGGTATGGACGAGAAATTGCCTGCACGGATATATTTTACTGAATTTAAGGATTATTCACTGAATATCCAAGTCATTGTCTGGTATCATCCGGGTGATTATTTCAAGAACCTGGAATTTTTGAATGCCTCTAACCTGACTATTTTGCAGCGTTTCAATGCAGAGGGGCTGGAATTTGCCTTCCCGACCAATACCACCTACTTGGCGTACGACCAGCAGCGCAAGGTCGCCATTGAGGTGAACACTACTCAGGAGTGACTGATCGCTGATCTTGGGCTCATAAAAATAGGTTAATCTCAGAATGAAGATAGCAAAATATCACGGTTTGGGCAATGATTATCTGGTTATCGCACCAGCAGAATTAAGCGCGCCGTTGACGCAGAGCAAAATTTGTCTATTGTGCCAGCCGCACTATGGTGTGGGCTCGGATGGCATTCTGCTGGGACCTTTTTCGGCTGATTCAGAGGATTTTGAACAGATCTGCGCGCAGGCAGGCTTGTCCACTGAACAGCGCGGTCAGTGTCTGGCGGCATTACGGATTTTGAATCCCGATGGCAGCGAAGCCGAAAAAAGCGGCAATGGCCTGCGAATCTTCTGCCGCTATCTGTATGACTGCGGGTTGGTGGGCGACGAGCCTTTTTATCTGGCGACCTTGGGCGGTATGGTACG
>CAZUCG010000646.1:0-1807 GCA_964619145.1 uncultured Lentisphaeraceae bacterium
TCAATATCCAGACGATGGTAGTGGCTGCAAACCAGACGATAAAATCTGGGCCGCCACCCACGATGCGGCTTGGAGTAAAAAATACAAAATCCCCCATGACAAATGGGACGGCCGTACTCACGGACACATCGACAGCTTTGCCTTCTTTTTTATTGGCCATTGTCAGTATCGAATATTTTATGAACTGACCGGCCGGAACCAGATTCTCGGCAGTCTCTGCCGGGCTTATTTGCTAAGTTCGAAATTGTTCGCCAAAAATAGCGCGGAAGGGCTACGCGCTGCCATTTATGCAGCCAAGGCAAAATTGATTATGGTCACGATGACCCGGGCTATTATGGGCGACCGTTATCTTCAAACTGTACTGAGGATAAGTGAGCGCGACTACCGTGAAGCAGTTTCTGCGCTGGCGGTTGACGACAAAGGGGCCCCCTTGCCTTATGTCGAATACCCCGGCTACAAAGAACGAGATCCGATCAGCGATCATTCAGATGATAACCCGGATCGTCCGCTTAAAACCTTGCGTTCCTATTGGCGAAAGTCGGTGACTTTTTATCCGAACGGTGCCCTTGACCAATGGAGTGGGGCCTGGCTACCTTGCTACGCGATGCTCAAACCTTCGTTTTCGACGACCGAGCGCGCTGCGCAATTAGATAAGTTGGTCGAACGAGTACTGGTTTCAGAGCCGTCCGATGAGGCGCGCTTGCATTCCGCTAATCTGACGCTGAAACGCGGTGTCGCTGAACTTGGCCTTGATCCATATAAAGGCAAGATTAGTGGCAATTTGGCCGGCGGGGTGCTGCAGGCCAACCTCAATCTTGGCATAATGCTCAACGATCAAAAAATCATTAAAAATATGTTAAAAGCACTCCAAGCCTATCTGTATAATGGGTATTTCACCGCAGATGGGCTGGGCTATGAAACTTCGCCGCATTACACACAAGTGGCGCTGAACAATCTCGTAACGCCGCTGAAGATGATCAATGGTATGAGCGAAGGTTTTGGCCCCGCTGACCCCTTTTGGGACGCTCAAAGCAATTCGTTGAATCCCTATTTAGATCCGGCGTTAGAAAAGGCCGCCTATAGTACGCTTTTGAGTTTATTGCCCAACGGCCGTTGCGCCGCGTGGACCGATTCCTGGGTGACTGAAAGACCGGGGCTGGAACTCGCGGAGAAAATCGCCAATGCCAGCGGGCGTGTCCCAGAACAATTTGCGCCTTTCCTGGAGACAAAACGCGAGCCGAACGGAAAAATTCAACTACAATTGAAAAAACAAGCGATTCTGCCTAGCTACGTGCTTCCGAACAACGGTTTGGCCGTGATGAGGATGGGAACGGGCGAAGATCAGAGTTTTGTCTCGGTAGATTGGAGCCGGGCAACCGGGCACAGCCATTTCGGGCCATTCAATTTGTTGTTTTACACCGCTCGGCATGAGGTGCTGTTCGATCAAGGGTATCTGAACAACGTGACTCCGACTCAGGCTTGGATGAACAGCGCCGAAGCGCACAACACTGCGTTGATCCGCTTTGATAACGGCAACGCGGACAAATGTGTCACTTGGCGCGGGAAAATGCGCTTCTTTGCTGACACTCCATCGGCGAAGGCAGTCGAGGTGGCGGAAGACACTGAGGTGCTCCGCCGCAGTCTACCTGGGAATAATCCGGTCTTGTATCAGCGAACAGTGCTTCTGCTTGAGTTGACGCCGGGAGCAAATCCAGCCACTTGCGTGGTGGACATCTTCCGGCTGCAGGGGGGTAAACTTCACGATTATTATATTCACTCCCTGGGTGAAAAACTGGAACTGACCGTG
>CAZUCG010000647.1:0-1805 GCA_964619145.1 uncultured Lentisphaeraceae bacterium
TCCGTTTCTGAGCAGGGCGACTGCTTTTCTGGCACAGGTCGGCAAGTCGGCAAGTCGGCAAGTCTGCTCCCACACAGAGAAAAAATCTGCTGGTATTTTATTTTTTGCTGTGTATATTATGCTTACGCACAAACTGTTAAGTTGGGTTTAATCCGCTGGATATAAAGAATTTGCCGGATAAATGCATTTTTTTATGTGTGCGGGGATAAATTCTCGGCAGACGTTTAAGTAAACGGGGAGTCAATTAAAAGGAGAAATTATGGAAATGATCGAAAAAATCTGGGGTATGATTGTTGCTAGCAATATCCTGCGCTTGGTATGGGCATTGGCCATTTTGCTGGTCGGTTGGTTGTTGGCGGCGCTGGCTTCCAGCCGAGTCTCATCGGGGTTACAGAAACTCGGCGTCGGGCGCAAGCTGGACGACTGCTTGCCGGAAGGCGGCAGTTCTGGCGAAAAGGCCGAGCGGGTGGTTAGCAAGGTGGTGTTCTATTTAATCTTGCTTTTTGCCTTGCTGGGCGCAATGGAGGTGCTGAATTTGCGCGAGGCCGCTGGCCCGATCCAGGGTTTTGTGGATAAGATTACGGTTTATTCGGTCAATATCATCGCTGCTGGGCTATTGGCTTGCATTGCTTGGCTGGTTGCCTCGGTGCTACGCTATTTTGCTATCAAAGGGGCGCAGACCCTGAAAATTGCCGAAACGCTGAAGTCAACCGAAGACAAAAATGGCGAGTCTCTGGTTGGGACTTGTGGCAATGTGGTATATTGGGTGACGCTGCTGTTCTTTGTGCCGGCTATCTTACGGGCATTGAGGATTGAGGGTATTACTGCTCCTCTGGAGCAGATGTTCGGGCAAATTATGGAGTTTGTGCCGCAGTTGATTGCCGCTGCACTAATCCTCTTCTTGGGCTTGAAGTTGGCTGGCATTGTTAAAAATGCCGTGTCCGGAGCTTTGGTCGCCATTCGGCTTGATGAACTTGGCGACACGGCTGGCTGCGACAAAGTCTTTGGCAAGCAAACTGTCTCGAATTTAGTCGGCGTGGTCTCTTACGTATTAATCGCCATACCGGTAGTGGCGGCGGCCTTGAATGCGCTCAAAATTGAAGCGCTCTCAAATTCAGTTTCAGGCCTGCTGAGTACGTTGTTGCAAGCGACGGGGAATATTTTCGCGGCCGCAGTGGTGATTGTCGCGGCGGTTGTTATCGGTGGCATTGTTGCTGGACTGGTCAGCCAGTTGGCTTCTGCTTTTGGTTTCGACAGCCTGATGGGTAATATGGGCCTGGCGGCCAAGGCGGAAAATTGTGTTAAGCCCTCAGATGTGCTGGGTAAGCTTACGCTGATTACCATCATCCTGCTCGCGAGCGTGGCCGCAGCCGGATTGCTGGGCTTTACTGCCTTGGCAGAAATAATCCAATCGTTCATCCATTTCGGCGGCAATATCCTCGTGGGCATAGTGGTTATGCTTATCGGCTTGTTCCTGGCTAATTTCGCCGCCGGGCTGCTCAAGGACCGCGGCGAGAACTCAGCTCTGCCGGCGCTGCTCGTCCGTGTTGCGGTGTTGATCTTCACTGGCGCAATCGCACTTTCTACAATGAGGGTGGGTGGAAATATCGTCGAACTGGCTTTCGGCTTGCTGCTGGGCGCAGTCAGCGTAGCAGTGGCACTGGCGTTCGGACTCGGAGGACGGGATTTTGCCGCGAAAAAACTCAATGAGTGGAACGATAAATTGAATAAAAAATAATTGCCGACGGCAAGCGCTGACGCCACTGGACAGCGGGAATTAGCCTGCTGACCAAGGCCAGCTGGGT
>CAZUCG010000648.1:0-1798 GCA_964619145.1 uncultured Lentisphaeraceae bacterium
GTTTTCAATCCCAGATATATTTTAAGTTAGCGCCAATAGGCGTCCTCGCCGTCGTGTATTGGGCTGGGTTCACATAAGTCGTTGATTAACAACATAATGATGTTATGAAACGGCCTTTTTTAGGGCTGAGAAGCACCTTTTTTGGGGGGTAAAAAGATGATTCTAAAGCGGTATATTCAGAGAACTGAATTTCCAGTTCTAAAAAATCAATTTTATTTTTAGAGATCGTCCAACAAGCCAAAGATAATTTTAATCGCTAAAAACGCTAAAAACACCGAAGTTAAGAAAGAGGAGATGCTTGTCCGCAGATTACACTGACTAATGACTAGAGAATACTGCTCACTCTAAAAGCAACAGGCTTTTTGGCCGTGGTCTATCTAAGTTGCCTTGGAATTAAAGAAAATTTTCCTCTAGGAATTGAAATCATCTTATGTTTTCTCTGCTGTTTGTCCACAATACGCCGAAGTGTCAATCTTATTGCAGCAGTGTGAAAGTGACTTTTGACTCTGTCTGACCCAGTTTTTCCTGCATTTCCGCCGGGGTTGGCTCGAACCACTCTTCAATCGTTGGGGATACTAGCTCGATTTCCTGCCCATTGGAGGACATTTGCGGTTTGACGGTGCCGAATTGTCCATTCAAGCTATACAACCCTGGAATGAGTTGGCAGGTGAAGACCTTCTCCTCGCCATCGAGGCTGCCGTAGTAAGAAAAATCCTGACGAGGAACACCTTGACTGTCAACCAATTGCAGGAATGACTGATAGATCGGCATCAGTGCTTTCAAGCGCAACTTGAATTCTCCTGCCTGCTTAATTTTGAAACAGACACTGGCAAAGCCTAATGAGTTATATAAGGTGCCATTTGGACTGACCTTTGCCAGACGGGTAACGAGCTGTAGATTCGCTACATCTGGTTCGACCCGCAAGATATACACGCCCTTTTCGGCAGGATCGACCAGTAATTCGAAATCGCAGGCACGCGTCTTCCCAGGCGTTATTGCCCCGCTGTACAATGGACGTTTGCCCGGAGCCAGTAGAGTCACTGTGCGTTCCTGGAAATCACGACTGGAAAAGCCGACCCGCAGGCTGAATTTTTTGCCATCGCCATTGAGCATAAATTCATAATTGCCAATTTTTGGATGCGAGCCGACTTGATATGGCGAGGTGCATTTGCCTTTGCTCAAGGCTAGTGGCTGCGGCTGTTGACCGAGAGCCATAACTGCGGCCATATACAATGGCATCCGCTCCATCATAAAATACTCTGTTGAACTCATCACGGCGCGGATCTGCAAATCGGTTGTGTTGTATTTATGCAAGAATAGCTGCAACAGCCAGGCGGCGTGAGAGAGATAGTGTTCCTGGCCGGTAATACTCCAGGCTATAGCCAGAACATTGATGTAATCGTGCAACTTGAGGCTGCCGGACGCAGCATCGCCATAGCCATTGACATAGGCATCCGCCCAGTTCACGATGGCTTGCTCTATTTGCTTGTTTTTGCTCAGTAGCCAATATTTCTGCAGTCCGGGGGCATAGCTCGGCCAACCGGGAAAAGAACCAACGATTAATGCAGATGAAGTCAACGGTTCTGTAGTAACTTGAGTTTCCAAGACTTTAGTGATGAATTTCTCCGCCAGCTCGAGATATGATCCATCGCCGGTGCCCAAATACAAGTCCAGCAGTGACGAGGCCACACCAGTGCCTTCGCGGCCTGTATGGTGCCATGCTTGGTTGCGGCCTTGTATTGCTGACCCAGCCGTTGCCACGCAAGTTATAACTTTTCCTTTCCTTTGCGAGAAAAGC
>CAZUCG010000649.1:0-1794 GCA_964619145.1 uncultured Lentisphaeraceae bacterium
GTACCTGTAAAGGCTGAAATTCCAGACATTGGAGATTTAAGCAAATACAGCAATGGGTCTTGCCCAGAAGGCAAAATATCAATAAAATGCTGAACGAACGCCAATCCGACCTTTCTTATTGCTGCTGAGGGCTTATATTTTCCTTCAAACATAGTTCAACCATAATAGAGACGATCAATCTGCCGGTTAGCATTTTTTTCGGCTAAAATTAACTGCTTGCGTTCACGCTCCAAGGAGAACTGGATGGATGCCATCACGACATCGATTTTTGACATTTTTAAGCCCGGCCCCGGGCCCTCAAGCTCGCATACTATTGGACCAATGCGGGCCGCAACGCGTTTCCTGCAGACCGCCGCTGAACTGTCAGCCGAACAACTGAGTCGGGCCCAGGTTCTCCGTGTCCACCTCTTTGGCTCGCTGAGTTCCACCGGCAGAGGGCACGGCACTAACCGCGCCATCCTGGCCGGGCTGTTAGGTCAAAAACCAGAGAACTGCCAGACAGAATTATTCCGTAACCTATTGCAGGACTCCCAACAAATCTATCTTATCAGCATCGCCGGACGAGAAATACCATTCACAGCAGCTAATTTCTGCTTTGAAAAAAATTCTGCCGGGCTGGCTTACGCCAATACGCTGCGTTTCGATTTACTGGACCAGAGAAACGCGCTCTTATTGAGTAAAACCTATTATTCCGTCGGCGGCGGCTTCATTCTCTGTGAAGGCGAGACTGAGCCACCACGACCGCTGCCCCCGTACCCTTATGCGAATTTCCGACAGTTCCAAAATTTAGTCAAAAGCAGTGGCTTGCCGCCAGCAGAGCTGCTGCTGCAAAACGAACAGCGACTGACCGGGTTGACGCAGGCGGAAATCTACCTCCGCATTGAGCAACTGCTCTTAATGATGGATAACGCTGTCGCCCGAGGTTTGCAAGCCACCGGCATCTTACCTGGTAAAATCGGCTTGGAACGCAAAGCCGCCGACCTCTTCAAACAGGCGGAAATAAGGAACGACCCGCTGGAAAGCTCGTTGTTGCGAATCAGCGCTTTTGCGATGGCGGCCTCAGAGGAAAATGCCGATGGACAACTGGTCGTGACCGCCCCGACTTCTGGAGCCTCCGGCGTGCTGCCAGGCATTATCTATTTGCTTAAACATTACCAGAACTTCAGCTGGGAAAGGTTGCGGGATGGACTGCTGCTGGCCGGTTTGATCGCTTTTGTAGCCAAGCATAACGCCAGCATTTCCGGTGCCGAAGTCGGTTGTCAAGGCGAAGTCGGCGTCGCCTCAGCTATGACCGCGGCATTCCTGGCGCAGGTCAAGGGCTATCCACTCGCTGTCAGCGAAAATGCCGCGGAATCCGCTCTTGAACATCATCTCGGCTTGACCTGCGACCCGATTGGCGGATATGTCCAAATCCCCTGCATTGAACGCAACGCCGCCGGAGCAGTGACCGCCTATAACGCATATCTGTTGGCCGCCGGCGGCAATCCGAACAAGCATCAGCTCCGCTTCGATGACGTCGTCCAGGTGATGCTGGCAACTGGTCGCGATATGTCTCCGCTGTACAAAGAGACCGCCTGTGGCGGCTTGGCCATCAGCGGCCTACCAGAGCGCAATTGCACTCCAGATGAATAATATCTCCTAAACCCTAATCGGGTGGTTTGTGGAACAATGCTGATCAGGGCTGGACAATGTCACGCAGCCGGTCACTGGTTAATCCTAAATATTGACAACCAACCAAGCGCCGGGGAATAACCTAAAATAATGATTTCGCGGATCGACGAAATGGAACGCCTC
>CAZUCG010000650.1:0-1794 GCA_964619145.1 uncultured Lentisphaeraceae bacterium
GAGCGGGATATCTTCTCGGCGCAGCGAGAGCCTTGGGATGTCAATGCGGACTACGTTGATGCGATAGAATAAGTCTTCCCGGAAGGTCCCCTCTTTAAGCATCGCCTGCAAATCACGATTGCTGGCGGCGATGATCCTGGCGTTTGTGGTCAGTGATTTTGTGCCGCCGAGCGGCTCATAGGTGCGCTCTTGCAATACCCGCAGCAATTTGACTTGCATTGCGGGTGATATCTCGCCGATTTCATCCAGGAAGAGCGTCCCGCTGCCAGCCAGTGCGAATCGGCCCGGCTTATCTTGGGTCGCCCCGGTGAAGGCACCTTGCTTGTAACCGAACAGCTCTGATTCCAGTAGCGTGTCTGGCAAGGCCCCGCAATTGAGCGCGACAAAAGGCTGCTTCGAACGCGGCCCGAGGCTGTGAATCGCCTGGGCCAGGAGCTCTTTGCCGGTACCAGTATCGCCTTGAATTAATACATTACTGGCACTGGCAGAGACTGCCCGGACTAAGTCGAAGACTTTGCGCATTAGCGGGCTGCGGCTGACAAAAGCCCCGATCTGTACCCGACCCTCGAGCTTATTCTTCAGTTCTTCTACTTCGCTTAAATCCCGGAATGTCTCAGCCCCACCAATTATTTTCCCGGCGGCATTTTTGAGCACTGCGGTTGAGACGCTGATCGGTATCTGGTTGCCATCTGCATCGATGATATAGCCCACTCGGTTACTGACCGGCAGTCCTGTCGCTAGAGTCTGGCGCAGAGCGCAGGCCGTCTGGCACATATTTGAGCGAAAGACTTCTGCGCAAAAGCGGCCGATAGCCTCTTCCCGTGGAATGCCCAGAATATCTTCTGCGGCACGGTTAAACGAAGTGACCTTCCAGTCCAAGTCCACGGTAAATACGCCGTCGGTAATGCTTTCTAAAATGGTCTCGAAGGGGACCTTGGAAAGATAATTAACAGGAGACTTTCCCTCCACCATAATGCAGCCTTTTGCTGTCGCGGCAGAATCCGCTCAGAGCAGCTTTTTAGCTCCCGAATACACTTCACTGGGGACTAAAACTGCGGCCGCTTTCCCAGGATGGCGTTCAGGATTCCATTGTTTCATAAAATCGAAGTACGGACCAGTTGTGTAATATTCAATAGTGCCCTTGACTTGGTAGGCCTTGCTGTCTTCAGTGATAAACAACACTGAGCCAGGTGAGCCTTGCAAAATATTCGCTTGGGTCTTGCAAAAATAATTATCAGCGACAACGATGTAGCTATTTTGATACAATCCCACGCAGGTGGCATAAATGCTATTGGGTGTTTTATCTTCGGCTACAGTAGTTAAGACTATGGCTCCGTTGCGTTTTTCCCAAGCTTGGCACACTTCTTGCGGCAATAAATTCATAACGATCTCCAAGGTTTCTATTTAACCATCCGAACAGAATAATCTACTTTAATTAAAACACGGCTGATTGTCTCTCCTGATGCATCTACATTCGCTGTTTGGCGTTTTGTGACAACATAGCACAATTATCCCAGAGCGATTAACGATGGCAAAGTTCGCGAGGTTAGTATAAATGCATTTTATGCTTTTTGTTAGCTCAGAAGAAGGGCTGCTTTTGTCAAGTCAAAACAACGTTTTTTCAATCTCCAGTTTAGGCGTACTTTTTATCTTTTGGGCCTTATCCAGGGGAACCAGTTTTGGTTTTGCAGACGCTTTGTAGGATTGACTTGTGAACGGCTGCGTAACATTGTTCGCACTGTTTATCATTGCTCCACAAACAACCCCGGAGGGGTTGTCTGTTTCAAAGCCCAG
>CAZUCG010000651.1:0-1792 GCA_964619145.1 uncultured Lentisphaeraceae bacterium
GGGAGGGTATTGCATCGGCGGGGCTGGGTTTGAAAGCCCAGGTGAAGATATGGATGCCTGACCCGGTTACTGACAGCTCGATGAATTCCCAAGGCAGATATGATTGCCGAGTCAGCACCGACTTGCCATTGTGCAAGAGTTTATAAACCCCGGCCGAGGAATCCATCTTCCAGCAGAAACTCAGCCTGCCCGCGCCGGTAAATGTCTCGATATGGCGGTTCTCAAGCGCGTCATTGGCTGGAGTCTGCCAGGCGGTTCCCCCAGCCGGGGTGGTGAGCTGACCTAGCTGCCAGGGCGCGTCGGGATCGCCTAGCTGTGGCTCAGCAAAGGGGATATCTACTGTGCCAGTGGCGCTGGCCTGCCGGCTGTCGTCCTGGTAGTACGCTACAGCCAGGATGCTCTGGCATTCCGCCGGCACCTCGAATAGAGTATTGTACTGGGGTGATTCAACGTTGGGGGGCGTGCCGTCGGTGGTGTAGTAGATCACGATGCTGCCAGGCAGTGCCTCCTGCCCTTGGCGATCATAGCAGCTGATGCTTGCTGTGCCATCTTGATTCAGGGTGATTACCGGCGGCATAAATCCTTCGATCAGCAAATCCACTGCGCCGTAGAAGGTCCAGTCGTTTTCCCAAGAGCAATAATCCTCCCACTCTTCTTCCGTTTTATCGCCACGCAAGTCTTGCATCCTGTTTTGCCAACGGCGGCGCAGGTCTTCCCAGCCGCAGCCCGGGAAAGCCTGGATAACACAATTGATGGGCCGCGACCACCAGCTGTCAGGCGCCGGGAAGATTTTCTTGTTGCCGAATTCCGGCGGTGGTCCCAGAAAACGGACTGTTTGCAGATGCCAACAGTAAGCGAAGGCCCAGTCCTCGACTAGGGTGACTGAAGCCGGTACGGTGACTTCGCGTAAGGTGTAGTCTACCCAATCCAGTGGCGGCGGCTCGGTAACATAAAGCCATTCCCCAGTAAGCTCGTTTTCGATCCAATCACTCTCATAAACCCAACTGTCAAAAATATTCTCGCTAAAAGAATCTTTGCCGATAACTTCTGTGCCGGCCGGAATGATGTAGTTGTTCCCACGCTTGGCGCCAGGATAATATAACAATTTGTCTTGGTGGAAAAGAACACCATTATCTACCCGGTAGGGGCCGCTGTTTTCCGGTGCCGCCAGTCGGAATTCCAGAATGTAAAGGCTTGTCCACCATAAATCAAAATTAAGATTCAGCGCATTGTCAGCATCGTCATTCCAAGACAGTGGCAGCTGGCAGAACTCGCGGCTAAGTACGACCGGTATAGGTTGGGTTGTCTGTCCCTTGGCGTTGCAGAGGCCGAAATCAATATCGATTGAGAATTCTTTGCCAGAATTGCTTGGCAAATCACTGTGGTCAAAGTATTTCCAGTACTCAGGCAGGGTCAGGATGGCCTCTTCTGCGGGAATGAATAAGTTATTTGAGTCGTAAAAGTAACTAAAATCACTGCTGTTTATCTGTACCTGGCAGCCTGCAATTTGGGTGATTGCGAGGGCGTGGTCCCAAGAATCCCAAGTAGTGCGTGTAAGGGAAATTGTTGTATCTGACCAAGAAACGCGCAGCCATTGTTCGTAGCTTAGTGGTTGGTTACTAATGCTGTCAAAACACCGGGCTCTGAGCACCAGCGGCAGCGGGATGTTGGAAATCCAACCGCTGTCAACTGAGCCATTTTGAGAAGAATGTACCTTTGTACCATTATCTGGATTTGGTGCACTGCCATCTAAAGTGTAGTATATGGATGCTGTTAGGAAACCCGCATTGCC
>CAZUCG010000652.1:0-1789 GCA_964619145.1 uncultured Lentisphaeraceae bacterium
CAAAAGAATTGACTGACATAATAGTACTTATTTTGTAATCCATACATTTTTGGGACTTGTATGTAATGTATCTTCGCTTATATTATTTGCAAGCCAAAAAAGGCATTGACTATAATCCAGACTATCACTAGTCAACAAACACACCCAGAGGAGTAAATTAAAATGACCGACAAGCAGTATGAACTCAACCGGAATTTAGCGCAGATGTTCAAGGGCGGGGTAATTATGGATGTAACCACGCCGGAGCAGGCCAAGATTGCTGAAGACGCCGGTGCCTGTGCAGTAATGGCTCTAGAGCGCATCCCTGCAGACATCCGCTCGGCAGGTGGCGTCTCCCGAATGAGTGACCCGCAAATGATTCTTGGCATCCAGGAGGCCGTATCGATTCCGGTGATGGCCAAATGCCGGATTGGGCACTTCGTTGAGGCGCAGATTCTGGAGGCCATTGAAATTGATTATATCGACGAGAGTGAAGTCTTGTCACCAGCTGATGATATCTACCACATTGATAAGCGCAATTTCAAGGTGCCGTTTGTCTGCGGTGCTCGCGACCTGGGCGAGGCATTACGCCGAATTCAGGAAGGCGCAGCGATGATTCGCACCAAAGGCGAGCCAGGCACCGGCGATGTAATTCAGGCAGTGCGCCATCTCCGCAAAATAGGTGCTGAGATCCGTCGTCTGGCCTCGATGGCAGATGATGAGTTATATGAGGCAGCCAAGCAGCTGGCCGTGCCATTTGAATTAGTCCAATTCGTGCACAGCAATGCTCGCCTGCCGGTGGTCAATTTTGCCGCTGGTGGCGTGGCTACTCCCGCTGATGCTGCTTTGATGATGCAGTTGGGAGCAGAAGGCGTATTCGTCGGTTCCGGCATCTTCAAGTCGGGTGATCCTGCCAAGCGCGCCCAGGCCATCGTTAAAGCTGTGACGAATTACACCGACGCCAAAATGATCGCTGAGCTCTCTTGTGGACTCGGCCAGGCGATGGTCGGCATCAACCCCGAAGAGATCAAGCTCATTATGGAAGAGCGCGGCCAATAATGAAAATCGCTATTCTGGCTCTACAGGGTGCTTTTGCGGAACACGAGAAGGCTTTTCACGATTTGGGTATAGAGACACTGCAGATTCGCCAACTTACGGACTTGGAGCGGCCTTTCGATGGGCTGGTTCTGCCTGGTGGTGAAAGCACCGTCCAGGGGAAATTGTTGTCTGAACTGGGTCTTTTTGTTCCCATTCGGTCACTAATTTGCACAGGACTGCCAGTGCTGGCGACTTGCGCTGGGCTGATACTTCTGGCTGAGCGCCTGGTCGATGATCCCAAGGTCTGGTTCGGTACGCTAAGTGCGACCGTCCAGCGCAATGCCTACGGCCGTCAACTTGGCAGTTTCGTCACCCAGGGTGATTGCGGCGAGCTAACCGACGTCCCGATGACTTTCATCAGGGCACCGTACATCAAAGAATGCGCCCCAGAAGTGACTATCCTCTCAAAGTATGAGGGTAAAATCACTGCAGTGCGCCAAGGCAATCAGCTGGCAATGTCCTTCCACCCCGAGCTACTACCTGACCGCCGTCTGCACGAGTACTTTTTGCAACAGATGGTTGCAACCACCCAGAAAATCGCAGTATAATAATTTGGGCAGAAGATTGCTTCTGCTCATTTCTTTCAGCGAGGTATGCGTACGCATACCTCGCTTTTTTTTAGGCGGGCTGAAAAATCACAGTGCTGGCTGACGGCGTCTCGCCTATTGGCGTTAACTTAAAATATATCTGGGATTGAAAACGGATCATTGAG
>CAZUCG010000653.1:0-1785 GCA_964619145.1 uncultured Lentisphaeraceae bacterium
TATCAGGCAGAAATTACCTTGTCTGATACTAGTATGCGTTATTTCCGGGTCGCGGTCTGGGCGCATTCCTGGATCAATGTCACTGAAATTGAGGTTTGGGGGACTTGGCAATGAGTAAAATTCCTGTTTGTTATGTTGTCATTGCCATTCTGTTGTTTTTGCCAGTTGCGCCTGTTCAAGGCTTCAAATTAGTGCATCAGGCTGAAAAACTGCAGGTCGCCAGAGTAGTGCCGCAGAAAAACAATATTCTGTTTATTCAGGCACGCATTGATCTGCCAGCCGGTGAAGCCTGGGGGCAGCATTGTTTGGCGATAAATGCCGACGGGGAGCCTATACCGCCATTTCCCTTGAACAAGAATGAGACGCTTTTTGATACTCGAGCTAATCCTCCGTCGGGCAGTCCGATTTGTAATCCCGGCGGTTTATTCTGGCTCAAAGCAGATTCAGATTATCATTGTCATAATCAAGCTCAGCCGCATATATACAGTTATGGTTCGGATTGGGAACAAGCCAATGCAGTCGAGTTGAATAACCGCTTCTTCAGCTATGCTTTCAAGATTGATTTTGCCGCTGCTTCGGTGAATTTGGCTCTGAAGGCCAATTTGCCGGAAAATCAGCAGCAATACGCTGTCGATGTCAGCATCTGGGAATTAGTGGCGTTGCCTGACAGCTTTTTCTTTAGCCGCTCGTGGATGCAGGCTGTATATCCCTGGACCTTCCCAAGCCGCGCTGAACTGGAGAAAACGCCAGAGATCACACTAGCCACCAAGCAAACTGGAATTGCATCTTTTGCCATCTATAATTTTAAGCCTTTTCAAGGGCGTTTGCAATTTGATATGCCTGGCATAGCTGCCGAATCGTTCAGCATCTATCAGGTGAAAAACAGCCTAGTGGAACACAAAATAAAAACGGCCCCAGAGCTGGAATTCCTTAATATCGGCCCGGTCCAAGTGCCAGAACTATGGCAGCCGTTGGGAGAGTCATTGCAACTTCCCAGCGGTAGCAGCAGCTTTGTTCTGCAGGTTAAGACTGAGCAAAAGATGGCTCCTGGGAGCTACCAGGGACAACTGCGGCTGATTGATAGTAGCAATGAAGAAAGCGCCAGCTGTACCGTGACTCTGAAAATATTGCCGTTTGAATTACCAGAGCATAATGCCCTCCCGGCGGCTTTCGGATTATATATTATGGCTGCCGGTGGTGACCAGCAAGGCATCTGGAGCGATTTGCGCGAGCACGGTATCACCCAGACGATGCTGAGCCCGTGGGGATGCCCAATCAAAATCAGTCTTGAAGGCGAAGAATTGCGGGCTGATTTCACTCGTTTAGATACGCGCGTGGCCTGGTTGCAACAGTTTGGCATTAACCGACGGGGGCTCTTCTTTGGTACTTCCGAACCAATTATCAGCAGCCTGAAAAAAATATCAAACCAAGAGCCCGGTGGTGCGGTTTTTGATCGCTACTTCCAGGAATTCATCCGTTTATTTTTCCAACACGCCGAGCAACAGAAAAGGAAAACCTGGCTTTCTCTTTATGACGAAGCCAATTTCAAGCAAGAACAATGGGATAAGACATTGCATCTGACTCGTCTAGCCAAAGCTGTCCCTGCGGCCAGGTTATGGGCAACCATTACAGATTTGCCTTCGGCGGCTTATCTTTATGATACTGAAGGTTTATATAATAGTCAGGATATAACTATGACTCATCCTGCTGCTCTCATCAACCGGGAGGACGATGAGATAGTGGAAGGGAGTTTCACCCCTGCGCAAAAGGTCAAGGACTTGGGTG
>CAZUCG010000654.1:0-1782 GCA_964619145.1 uncultured Lentisphaeraceae bacterium
CTTTTGCATACGGAAACAGAGACTCGACAATTTTCACGAGTAATTTGGCGACAATTCCAGGGTCTCCTCAACCCCATCGCTAGAGCTGATAAATGAACGGATACAACTGAGTCGCAGAAATAACGGCTATTTGGTGGTTTGGTTTGCAGAAATTGAAAGATGGTTTATATTAGGAAATTAGCATTGAATTCATAGGACAATTTATAGTTTTGTAGTTATAATAAGGAGGCTAGTTATGGCACATAAAAAGGGTCAATCTGCGAGTCGCAATGGTCGCGACAGTAATCCGAAGTATCGTGGTGTCAAGGCTTATGGCGGTCAGACAGTCACTGCCGGCAGTATTATCCTGCGTCAGTGCGGAACCAAGTTCCATCCTGGTAAAAATGCCGGCTTAGGGCGTGATTTTACCGTTTTCGCCTTGTGTGATGGCATCGTGGAGTTTGTCAAAAGCAATCGCACGATTAATATTCTCCCATTAGCTACCGAAAATTAAGCATCTCGGTTAGGTTAGAAGTCGGTTCTGTAGTAGCTAATGGCGAAGCAGAATCGACTTTTTTGTTTATTCTGACACCTTGTCGTAGTTCCCACAACTGAAAGGATTAAGGCATGAAACGTTTTTGTATTGTTGGCACCGGCGGTCGCGGCACATCCAGTTATGCGGCAACTATTTTAGAGGAGTTCACCGATAGGATTGAATTGGTGGGCTTGTGTGATTTGAATCCATTGCGGGTGGAGGCCTGTAAAAAAATCATCAATGCTCCGGACATCCCCTCCTACACTGATTTCAACAAGATGCTGGACGAGCTTAAGCCGGATGGCGTAGTGGTGACGACCAAAGACAGTACTCACGTGGATTTCGTCTTAGAATGTCTGAAACGCAATATCGCCGTTTATTCGGAAAAGCCGCTGTGCACCACCCGCCAGCAGTGTTTGGATATTCGGGCGGCAGCGGCCAAAAGCAGCGCTCCCAGCTTTGTGACCCATAATATGCGCTATAACCCTGATATGGCACCATTTAAGCAAATGCTGCTGGATGGTGCGATTGGCGAGGTCAAGCACATCCAGTTTACTGAGACCCTGGACCGTTTCCACGGCGCTGATTATTTCCGCCGTTGGCATCGTTTCTATGACAACACCGGCAGTCTGCTGATCCACAAATCCTCCCATCATTTTGACTTGATTAACTGGTTCGCCAATTCTCGCCCGAAGAACGTGACCGGGCAGGGCGCGCTGTCGTTATATGGTAAGAAAGGCCCGTTCCGGGGCGAGCGTTGCTCCAATTGCCAATATGCCAAAGAGTGCGACTTCTATGCCGATGTCTTCCTTAACGAGCGCACCCGGATGCTGTACAAGGAAACCGAGTCATTCGATGGCTATTTCCGGGATGGCTGTGTTTTCGATGCAAAGATTGACATCCCGGACACCTACGCCGCGACTATTGCTTACGAGAATGGCATCATCAGCAGTTACTCATTGATTGCCTATGGCTCGTATGAGAGTATGCATATTGCCGTAGAAGGCACCAAGGGGCGTCTGGAGTACCTGAAGCGTTATGGCACCAGCTGGGCTATCGGTCACAAAGGCAATATTCAGGCTAGCTTGGCCAATGACGGCGAGGATGCAGAAGATACGCGCACCTTCGTCAAGCTGACTGAGAAGGGCAAGAAGATAGAAAATATCCCGATTACCAAAGCCGAAGGTGGCCACGGCGGGGCCGACCCGAAAATGCGCGAGTCATTGTTCTGGGATGCCGGCGCTGACCCGTTGGGCCAACGGGCGCCT
>CAZUCG010000655.1:0-1769 GCA_964619145.1 uncultured Lentisphaeraceae bacterium
CCAAACTACTTAACGTCGACGGCAAATCCAACACTCCTACAATTTCGCATTGGGCAAAAGCATAATCACCAATGCTGGTCAGATTCGCGGGCAGGCTCAATGTCCCCAAAGTATGGGTCATCAGAGCATAATGCGCGACTGCCGTCACCGTGGCCGGCAATTGAGGCGGGCCATTTGGAAAATTTTCCGTTGGCTCCCAGGAATATACTGTCGTGCCGGCAGTATTCAACAAAAAGCCATTCTCGTCTTGCTGGAAACTTAGATTGCCAGGCGCAATAGTAATAGGCCAGCCGACGGCGGGATTCCCTGACATAGTGGTCAAACTAGCTGGCAAAGTCACGGCACAGCTAAATGCGCCGCGGCCCAAGCTGAGCAGCCCTTCCGGTAAAATCATTGTCGTTTCGTACGGGAATTGGCATTTAACAAAAGCCGCTTCTTCTATAGTCGTCAATCCTGCTGGAAAAACTAGCGCTGAAAAATCACTTCCCCAGCCATTCGCAATAGCCAGACTAGCAATTTTTTTAATCCCGGCTGGGATGGTCAAGACGCCGTCTGCGACGTGCCCCACTAAAGCATCTTGTGGCCAGAAAATCAACGTGGCTTCGGCAGTACCTGCGTCCTGCAACAAGATGCCATTGCTGTCCAGCGAAAAGCGGGTATTGCCAGCCGCCACGGTAATAGTCGCAATTGGTGCGTCATCCGAACCTCGAAAGGGATTGCCGACTATACTGATCAGCGAGGCCGGCAGATGGACTTCACGCAAATCCCGATTCGCAAATGCACTCGCCTGAATCTGCAAAAGTCCTTCAGGCAATGTAACTGCTGTCGCTGCTGACTCGCAAAATGCCTTAGGCTTCCTGGTACCAGCATGCCTTTGTAAAATATCGTACTTATACCCTTCACCAATAGCGATGACTGCTTTGCCAGCCAACCTCGACGGGACATTGACCACTTTGCGTTTACCAATATATTCGGTGATTATGACCCCAGCTGTGTCGCCAATGCTGTAAGCCTCATAAACAAAAGCATCCTCAGCCGTATAGTCAACTTTAGACCACAACGGAGGGCTATACGCCAAAAATAAAATAAAGCTAGTCAGGCACAACAGAACAGTAGGCGGTTTAAGCTGTTTCATAGATAGAGCTCCCTTCGTTAAAATATTATAAGAAGATAAAAATCTTACAAACAGGGCAGAGGCTGAGAAAGACAAAATTTCTAAACTCTAGAATGGAAAATTATAGCTCTGTAGTATTAGCCAAAAGACTACTAAGACTATTGTTAAAGTTGTGTTTAGATTTAATATAGACACAAAATATGAATTTGTCAAATGCATTTCTAAAAAAACTGCTGCTCAGTGAAATAATGGCAAAATGCTGAGCTGACCAGATCTGCCGTTTTATGCTTATAGCTTACTGCCTGCCACTGCCAGTAACTCGTATCGGAGCAAGACTCTCTGCCGCAATGGCAACTCGCAGGCACTAATCCGGAGAGTACGTCTGCTGGCCCTGCCAATTTATAAACTCTGCCTTGTGGACAAAAATGAAATACACCTGTCAAGGTTCGATACTTGTCGCCGATTCCTAACCGCAATTTCCCAATATTAGCAAAAAGACTACTATGGCTATTGTTAAAGTAGTGTTTGGATTTAATATAGACAAATATATGAATTTGTCAAATGCGTTTCTAAAAAAACCTCCTAATCGGTGATCTAGTCCAACACAAAAGAATGAACTTGCTTGATTTTTTTTGGGGGGGGGAGACTGGCTTGC
>CAZUCG010000656.1:0-1766 GCA_964619145.1 uncultured Lentisphaeraceae bacterium
GGTAGTTGCTCCAGTTCTTGACATCCGCCGGCGCGGATGAGCTCATCCCGTGAGGGCCGTCATTGCAGAAAACCGCGAATGCTTGGCGAGCTGCGTTGGCAGCTTGATAAAATGGCGGGTTGTTAACCCACGGTATAGAGGCGTCACGCCGACCATTGGTGGCGAAAATGGGCGGTGCGTCAACCTGCGGGCGATTGATGTTCTTTGCGCCATCCATATACTCCAGAAAGTCTTGCCCGCTGGTTTTCATTTTGGCGGGGCGATCCTGCAGTGGGCCGCAAGCGCAGGCCAGACGTCCGGCGGAGACGGCTTTGGAGGTCGAGCATTCCTCCCAAGTATAGCGATATACAGGCACCATAGCGTGGATGGCGGCGAAACGCTCGGGATAATGCAGGCCTAGCGAGATGCCCGCGGAGCCGCCCATTGAGCCTCCGGTCAGATAACAGCGGTTGCTGTCTGTGCCCAGCCAATTTTGAGCCCAGTCAATCAGCGCTAGTAGATAACGCTCGATGTAGATATCGACTTCGATTTCCGCAGTGTTGTTGCTCTTGGCAATATTGGTGTTGTAGCCTGACCAGAAAGAACAGACGGCTGGGACGTGGTCGCGGGAGTCTTTAGATTCACGCAGAGGGCGGTTGATCCAGGTGCGGTCAAATGGCGTAATACGGACCTCGTTTTCTGAAATGCTGAGGTTGAATTTGAAAGGCAGTCCTTCTCGCCAGCCTTGGCTGCTGTCGGCGAACCATAAGTGGGTGCCAGTCGTTTGGCCGGTTGTCTTGTCTGCGCCGGCGCCGCCACCGCGACCGTGGAAGGCGAATACTAAGGCTTTGCCCAGGCCATCGCCACGTTTTAATGCAGGCGATTGTAGGCTGATGGGAACTACCTGCTCGAATTTTACCGCCAAAGCGGACGACAGGCAATTCATCCCGGGGCGAAATGTTTGTTCTGCCGCGTCATTGTCAGAATGCCAAGTGACGGCGTAGTAGCGTTCGCCATCACCGCTGCGCGGGATAGTGTGGACGTGCAGGCCGTTGGCGGGATTCAGGGCCTGACCGCCATCCTGGATGACAAAGCCGACTGGTGTCGCCGGCTCCGCGTCCTTGAAAAATGCCGCTGGGTCTTGCCACCAATCCCGGCCACTGCCCGGCTGGATATCCTTGGCTAGCAGAGTTTTTTCTGTCTCTGAGCCATTAAATGGGCTGTCGCTAGCCCAGACTTGCAGGGTGGCATCTTGGGGCAGGGCGTGTTCTTCCCATTGTAGAAATACTTGGCCGTTACGGTATTCACCGCGGAGATTCCTGATTTCTTGGCTCATAACGATAATTCCTGATAATGCCAAAAGAAGAACAAGTCGTAACATAATTTACTCCTGAGCTGCGCTGAAAAACAAACAAAAAAGTTTTCAATCAGAATACATCCTTCCGTAAGGTCGTCGCAACTGGTTGTAATGATTTGCTTAGTATAATAGCCAAATCTGAACTGTCCAGTGCGATGGTAAATTCCTCTAAAACGTTATATTTTCAATTCTGCCTTAGCGACTGGCTAGCCGAAATTAGCCGACAGCAGTTGTTTATACTGCTGGATATAACTTGAAAAAAATCTTGGCTAGACAAGAAACTCGTTAGTGACAGTCGAATAATATAAAACTAAAAAAAGATTTGTCAGCAAAAAAAAGCTATTGGCGTGATTTAATTTGTAAAAAAATGCTTGTGGGGTAAATTTACTGCTGCTGCTGGTTATGTTATTTTAGATTTATCTTTTTGTTC
>CAZUCG010000657.1:0-1761 GCA_964619145.1 uncultured Lentisphaeraceae bacterium
CCAAGGAAAAACCTTCCCCTATATTTCATATACAGCTGAAGACTATCAGCGGGAGGCCGGAAAATACCTGCGTGCCTGCGGAGAGCATCTGCAACGTGTACCGTGGGGTAAGGCAGTCGCAGCAATTCATCTTGTCGGCGGCGGTGATGGTCAGTGGTTTTACCGCCCCCAAAAAAATGATTCTGATGAAATGATAGACCGTTCTCCGGGAAATCTCAAAGTAATGCGTGAGAAACTACGTGCCTTCTATCGTAACGACCTAGCTGCATTACGCCAAGCCTGGGGTGACGACAGCCTGACCTTTGCAACGCTCGAGTTCCCGGAGGTGTCACTCTGGCAAAAGTACCCTTATCTACGAGATCCAGAGAATACCGAAGCCCGGAAACTTATTGACTTGGGGCGACTCTATCCGGAAGCAATCAATGAATCGTTGGGAAATATCGTGGCAGAATTTGAACAGGGAATTGGCAGAAAAGTGCTGAAATCACGATACTTTTACGGGACTGCGTTGGGTAATCTACTCCAATCAGAAAATTTTGATGGGGTCGTCAGTGTGTCGCCTTATGGCATCAGCCGCTTGCACGGAGTCGCTGGAAGACTGCATCAGGTGGCGACGGCAGCAACCCTGAGGAATAAATTTTTCTTAACAGAACTGGACTTGCGCACCAGCTATTCGAGTTTTCCAGTACGGAACTTGTACGGCGATCGCAATTGGTTGGGCGTGGAGAAGGGGCCGGAAAACTTCGGCCATATTATGCGCAAGATGGCCGCCCCAGCGCTTATTTCCGGCCAGGGCTTTTGGTATCTGATGATCGGCGGCAACTCCAGTTACCAGGGAGAATTCGAACGCTATATCAAAGAATCCGCCGATGCTATCCATCTTACCCTACGACCGGCGATAGACCTGAACGGTTCCACGGCTGTATTCTGGGATGAAAAAGCTCGCACCGTTATGGCACCAAGATTCGGCTATGCCATTGAATCCCAGTCTAACCATAAGCCACAGGAACAGTGCTTTCAAACCGGCTTGGGAATACAGATATACCTTTTGGAAGACCTGGATAATCCGAAACGCAGGCCGGCAAAATTCAATATCTTCCCGCTTGCCTCAACGATAACCGAAACACAAATAAGCTATGTGGAAAAAAATCTCCAAAAAGATGGCAATGTCCTGGTTTTTGCTTTTGATGCCGGCCGTACCGCTCCCGGTGGCTTTGAGCAGAACATCAAACGCCTCACCGGGATAAGCGTCAAAAGTCAAACTGAAACGCTGGTCTTGAGCCGGCTCGGGAGGGAACGTTTTTCTGATCCGTTGTCCTCTTTGATCGGGATGTCGACTTATCCGTCGACAAGCGGTTATACGATTCCCTTATTTTATGTGGACGACCCGGACGCCAAACCGTTGGCGTTATTGCATAACACACAATTAGTCGGCGCTGCCGTAAAACGGCACAGCGATTGGACTGCTGTTTATTTCAGTGTCCCAGTCGGGTTTGCTTTTTCAGCGGAACTGTTGCGGGCACTCGCCGTCGAAGCTGGGCTGAAACCTGTCGGTCCGGTCGGCGACATCACCTATGCTGGGAACGGCTTTGTAGCTATTCATGCAAATACTGCCGGAATTAAGCATTTGCAATGGGACACACCCGCCCATATTCTAGACATAACCAGCGGCAATATTATTGCCCGCTCTGCCGTAAGTTATGAACTCGAAATGAAATTCGGTGAAACCCGCTGGTTCCGTCTGCTGAAACCCTGAAGCAA
>CAZUCG010000658.1:0-1752 GCA_964619145.1 uncultured Lentisphaeraceae bacterium
GCGGGCGCGTGAATTGAAACAAGAATATCCTGCCTGACCTGGTCTTGGGCCGTGCCCTTGGACAGGCCCCCAGCCTCATCAGAGCTTGCCAGCTGCCCCAGTATTGTGATAGTCATGATCTCATCACAATAGCGCTGGAACTGCTCAAAAGCATCTTTATTTCCCCCGGCCGCTCCGTTCAGAATTTCCATTTGGGTTTCTGTGGTGCCTACCCCAACGCCAGCACCTCGAATGCTCATCAATGATTTCATCAGCTCCGCACGAAGCTTAGTGTTGTCAAAATCATTGCCGGGAATTTTGCCTAGAATAAACGGCACGCCAAAGCGTTCCAAAAACACATTCCAGTCGCGGAAGCCAGCATTTTTGAACAGGTACATCCAAAGTAAAGTTCGCAATAATCCCTTGCGCGATGGCAGCCCCAGCTTGCCTTCGCCGACCAGACAGATAACCTGCGCCGGATGATAAGCGGTCAAGGGGGTCGGCGCTCCCGAGGTGCCACACAAGGCGGGATTGCCGGCAGCGTCAAAAACCCAGGCGCCCGGCATGATCGGGACGAATTTTTTTATCCCGGCTCCGCCTGGCAACCAGTCCACTACCAGTCCCGCATAACCCGTGCCTACAGCATCCAAAACGCTGGAAACAGCGCTTTTCAGCCCGGCCTTGTTAAACATGCGACTGATTTCTTCAGCCTTGTCAGCGTGTTTGGTGCTCTCGATTTTCACCGGACAGGCATTAACAGCCAGTCGCCGGGTTTGCAGATGAGCGGAAATCAAAGGCTCTTTTTCCTGCATCGCTGAAAATAATGCCGTCTGCTCGCGCGGGTCGCCGGCGTCAGCATCGCTGATAATGGCCCGGACTCGGTTGGGAGTAAGCCGGTTCTGCTCTGTGTCTGCCAGAAGCCCCGCAATCATCGTTGCCAGCAGGGTGTCATCTCTGTCCAGTGGTGACAGCGATATTTTTTTATCCGGTATCAGGTACCGGAAATAGCCTTTGAGTGCATCAAACATTTTTTCTCCTGCTGTGAAAATTAATCAGCTAATAACAGACCAAGCGTCAACCAAACTGACACGCTTAAAAATATCTGGCTAAACCGGACGCCCCCATTTTTTGCGTTTGGTCCGTTTCTGGAGCCGCTGCGGCATAAATGCGCGGATTGTCAACTTCCATAACCATGTAGCGCAGCGCATCCATAGCGTGGTCATTATCCTTGACCGGCTTTTCGTCAGCGTTCCTGCCATCCTTATTGTCGGGCCAGCGGTACTCGTAAAATTCATTAATCATGTTGACGCATCCGGAATGAATCATCAAACGGGGCCGGCCGTCGCCAGCCAGAGCCATCCGCAGCTGCACGCTCTGAATGCCGATAACGACCGATTTTACCGCCTCCAGGGTATCGATACCGGCGATTGACAGCGCATCACGTGCGCCAGAGTCTTCGGGATCGGCAACTGTGCAGAACCTGCCCTCCTCTCTGGCCTTGATGATCTCTGCCAGCTCAGCAACCTGCATCTGGCGCTTATATAGCTCTCGATAAACCCAAAGCCGGCCATCGCCATCGATAGCACCCCAAAGACAGCAGAAGGGATTGGTAAAGCCGAAGTCGATAGAACGGTATCTCGGCCAATCTTCAGAGCCGGGCGGGAACTGGTCAAAGCAATGAATATCCGGATCAAACATGTTGTAGACTGCGCCCTCGTTGTTGCACCACTCGCCCATCAGCATCCGGCGGCGCATAATGCCGGGCAGTGCTTC
>CAZUCG010000659.1:0-1745 GCA_964619145.1 uncultured Lentisphaeraceae bacterium
CTGTGAATATATTCGCAGCTAGCGGGAAAATACCGCCTGACTGGCGGGAGGCCGCCGTCTGCCGCCGTGACGAGGGCAATCTGCGATTTGCTGCCACCTGGGATGGTGAGCAGCCGTTGGCTTGTATTATCCAATCTCAGACAGACGGTCAGGCGGTGCGATTGGAAATTCATCCGCAGGGATTGCGGGCGTTGTTATTGCCGAGCACGGGCTTTCAAGAAAAAGCCCTGCCAGTTCGTCTGACCGGCGCTTTCCCCTCCGCTAAAAAAATTATCCCTTCTTTGCCTATACTGCTGAAATTTCGGGAAGACCACTGGACGCTATATTTGAATGACGCTTGTTCTGCAGTCATTCCGGCGCCTTTTGCCTTACCAGTAAAAATCTTTTTTCCACCGGATTTCCGGCTAAAAAAAAGTCAGCCGCGATTTTTGCCGGTGCCGCGGGTCGATTACCGCACGGACTTTATGATTGAGGAGGGTGCCAGCAATCAACTCTATCCGTGGGTACGGCAGGCAGGCAGCTGGCGTATCCATACAGCTTTGGCGGAAGCACTCGATCGGCCTGAGACTAACTTGGCCAGGACTGTGCAGGCTCCTTTGACGCCAGATAAAAGCCCGAATTTCTATTCTCTTAAAGGCGGCGGCAAGGATGCTGTCTTCGTGACCGGGTATGAGTGTTTCGACAACGACCATTTGACGGGGTCATTGCAGCTTGATGATGGCGAAGCCGGCATTATTTTCCTCTACCGCTCTGAAGAGCAGCTTGAAGTTGACGACGACGAGCAGCCGCCAGAAGAGGATTTTTATGCCCTGACGCTATTAATTACCGGTACCGAACCAGCCCAGCGGGAAATCCGTCTTTGGCATAGCCGGAAAGGCCAGCGGACTTATCTTGCTCGGGCCCAGACGCCATTATATCAAAAACAATGGTATCAGCCGGGTATCAAGGTAGTAGATGACCAGATTATCGCCTATTTAGATGGCTATGAAGTTTTTCGGCTGAAAAACAGCTTGCCTCCTGGCGGCAAAATCGGCTTTTATGCCAACACCAAGGACGAGATTCGCTTTGATGATGTCGCTCTGCGCAGCATTAATCACCTTGATTTAGGGACTGTCGGCGCGATTCGCTTCCAGGCTTGGCGGCATAGCGGCGGTTTTTATCGCGAAAAAAGCCTGCTCTTCCCAGCGACACCGGAGCGGCAGACGTACTTGCAGGCCCAAGCGTCCAAGAAACATTCGGAATATTTACTCTTGGGGCGTCCGCATAATCAGTTAAAAGTTTTTTCCTTCCAGGCCAAGCCGAGTGGTACCGATTATCGCCTAGGGATCATAGCAGGTTTCCGGCACGAAAAACAACCGCATTATCGCTTCGTTGTCGAACGCCAGGCCGATTCTTGCCGGGCTAGATTGCTGCAAATTCAACCACAAGGGGAGCAAGAGCTGGAGAATTTCGCCCTCCCGGATTTAGCCGCAGAATTCCAATTGATGGTCGATGCTACAGAGCCAGGACGGCTGCGCTTTTTGCTGGATGGCACGCTTCTGACGGCCTGGGAATTGCCGGTGACACTGCTTGGAGCGGCCGGTATTTGGCTGGGGCGGGACAGCGCAGCAGAATTCCGGCAACTGTCCTTGACCCGCCAACGGGAGATCTTCAAAGAGCAAGAACAAAAAAATCTCGTCTTCCAGAGTGATAATTTTATGCGTCACTGGGCGGCGCCAGAAGGGCAGTGGGTCGCCGCTGAAGGT
>CAZUCG010000660.1:0-1743 GCA_964619145.1 uncultured Lentisphaeraceae bacterium
GGCGCGAAATCGACAGTTCAAAGCCTTCGCGGCGCATGGTTTCGATCAGCACGCCCAGCTGCAATTCGCCGCGGCCGGCCACTTCGAACGCATCCTTCGATGCGCTTTCGGTGATCTTGATGGCGACATTGCCTTCGGCTTCCCTGAAAAAAAAATGCCTCCTCCGGGCAATTTTCAGCTGTCCGGGGGGAGGCATTTTCAGGCAAACGTTCTATTTTCTCACAGCTGCCGAATCTGGTTGCCGCGCGGTTAGAACGTCATCGTGACTTCGAGACGTCCCCAGTTGCTGTCGTGCCCATTGGCATAGTAGTCGCCAGGCTTGAATCGGGAGAATTGACACACGAAATTGAAATTATCGTTGAATTTATAACTCGCGCAGGCGCTGAGCAACAGCCCCATATAATTACCGCTGCCAGAACGCACCTGGGTGCCGACGACTGCCGAGGGCTCATCAGCAAAATAGGCGGTGGAGGCTAGGACGAGCTTGACATCTGGCAGGGGATTGACTGTCAGGTCACCCCGGAAAATATTCATATTCGTCCAGTTCCCGTTAGTTAGAATTGGTATCAGCTCTTCCTGCCAGAGTGGCGCCTGGCTCAATAGCGAGTTCCAGCCTTCGCTGTGTTTGGAGCCGCTTTTGTCGCCGCTATAGTGGGTGTAATTACAGCCTAGGCTGGGCTCCCAAGGGATTGCTGTATCTAAATAGTACTTGAGTCTGGCATCAATCAACAGGCCTTCATTACGCCCGCCGCTGGCGTTGCGTCCGCCTTGCTTGGCTATCTCCAAGCTATAATCCAAGTCCTCCAACGGGCGGCCAAAGAGACGTCCGCCCACGGTATGCAGGCTGGTGCTGCTGTCAGCATCGTGGTAGCGTTCTTGTACCGTCGGGTGTTTGTCATCGACATCATTGAATACGTAGTATAAATCGAAGTTACAGGCTGCTGAGAACGAGTGCGTCCAGTAAGTACCAGCCGTAAAAGTATCGCCGACGCGCAGACGGCGGTTCTGGTCATTGATGAAAACCGTGCGGTCCTTCCATTCGTCATAGAACATAAAAACCGTGACCGTGTCATTCTCGTCTTTATAGCGCAGGCTGGCACCGTCCATATATACGCTCCGACCTTGGTCAAAAGGCGTGCCCTCAGAAATAATCAAGCCATTAGCAAAGCCGAGGTTCTGCCGTCCCAGAGTCAGGGAGAAGGCCTCGCTGATGAAGTTTTTCAGGACCACATTGAAGTTTTCGATAATTACTTCGTCAGGGAATTCCCAAGTGGCGCTATCTTGGTCATTGGGGTCACTCGGGCTGCTGCTGACCTTATGCACTCGATTAACCAAGCGCAAGTTGATGCTCAGCGAATCGCCGAGGTCTAACGCCATCCAAGCACGGGTGCGCACGCGTAAGTATTGGAGAGGTGGATAATTGTCGGGCATACCATCGGGGGCCAGCACGGTTCGGTCAAAACCCTCCCAACGGGCTCGGATGTCGCCGCCAAGGCGTAAATTTATATCTTCGCTGAGGGCAATACTGTGTTCTGCGTAGCCCAGGCCGGACAACAGGGTGAGCAGAAGCCCGGCTGAGAAGAACCAGTTTTTTGTCATTCGCATTTGTTTTTTCTCCCTAGGGCCAGTCTGACCCAGTTTTTTGAATTGCCGTAAAAATTGTGTCTCAAGGTTAGGAAACTATTTACTACCTGAATCCGTGAATTACCACCAAAAAAAAGACTGAAAAAAGTTGACAACCCG
>CAZUCG010000661.1:0-1742 GCA_964619145.1 uncultured Lentisphaeraceae bacterium
GCAAGTCTTGGACATCGCTTATTACTACGTCCAACGCAGCCACGATGAGATCAGGGATGCGAAAGTTATCACCCAGAAAAAGCTGCAGGAGGTCTTGGACGAATATCTCTACTTGATTATGTTCTGTGACTGGTATCAGGAGACTGAATACCTGGACAAAGTGTGCCGGGAGGCGCTGACTTTGCCGTATCCGCACATCCAGGCTAAAATCCGCCACTACGTATTGTGGCCAGTGCCGTGAAGATTACTCGTTTCGACAGCTGTCCCGCAGTGCCTCTGCTTGTCGGCAGTCGCGCGAACGGTTCAATATTTTAAGACTATCTTTTGCTACCAACTGCTACTCTGGGAATAATGGTAGCTACCTAGCCCAAAACTTCAGACTTTAACTATTTTTTAATTATGGCGGCACGTAGATTTTTTGCTCCAGTCATCCCTGCGGTTGGTGAGTCAGTACAATTAAGTTCTGACGAGAGTCGGCACGCCTTGAAGGTACTGCGTTTGCAGGCCGGTGATAAATTGCAGTTACTGAACGGCACAGGAGTGCTAGCCGAGGCGGAAATGCTGTCTGCGAGTGGCAAGCAGGTGGTTAGCCGCATTTTGTCGAGAGAGACTCAAAGCCACGCGATACCGCGCTGGCATTTATATGTCGCGCCACCACGTGGCAAAAACTTCGAGTCATTGTTGCGAGTGGCGGTCGAACTCGGGGTGTACCGCATAGTACCGATATTATGCCGTTTTGCCGTCTCTCGACCAGAACAAGTCGGCGAGAATTGGTCCGCCACTATGGTTGCGGCTGCCAAACAGGCCATTAACCCGCTATTGCCGGAATTGCTGCCACCCCAGGAATTCTCCGTGGCGTTGGGTAGCGCACCGGCGCTGGCCTTCGTCGGCGCACCAGCTAATGCTGGACAGAATAGCCAGAGCCAGGCGACATTTTCTGCCGCCCGCGATATAGCAGTCTGGGTAGGGCCGGAAGGCGGCTTCGCTGACTTCGAATTGCAGGCGCTGGCCGCTGCCGGTGCCCAGTCGATTACTATTGGCCGTTATGTCTTGCGGGTGGAGACGGCAGTGCCAGCATTGTTGGCATATCTCCGAGCGCTGCAAAATATTCTCGGGGGCTGGTGAGGATGACGATAAGGCCGCAAAAATGCATTGCTAAGGCAACTGTAAAAGTACCGGGGATATGTCTGCTGGTGCTTAGGATATGCCGTTTGCCCAAAAAACCTTGTTTGTCTTTGACTTCTAAGATCGCGTTTTGGCTATTGTTAACCAATGTGCCAATAGGAATAGGTGGTGCCGCTTTATGTGTGCTGTTGCACGGACTGAGCGGGAAAATTACTTATCTCTGGACTGGTACCGCCATCTATGTGTCTTCCTGGCTGATGCTGGCACTGGGAGTCGGCTTGGCAGGAAAAGAATTGGCCAACGAAATTTCTGCTAACGCCCGTCGAAAAATTGCCGCTTGGAAAAGATTCAGGAAAAAACTGCGCCAGAATTGCGCAACTTCTGTTTAAGGCAGTACATTATTGGCACGCGGTTGGGTTTTGCTGGGCGCTGTCCTTGACCCTAGCAAGAGGTCAGCCAAAAGCCGAAGATAATTTTAACCGCGAAAATCGCGAAAATCGCAAAAAAATGCAGAAGACAGGAAAGAAGCGAAGTCTAGCCGCGGATTTTTTGTTTTTGGCAGAATTTTGGTCACGTCCTGAAGTTGGGACCTAGGGAAGAAGCTTGTCTTTCCACTA
>CAZUCG010000662.1:0-1740 GCA_964619145.1 uncultured Lentisphaeraceae bacterium
GGGTTGGCCCAGACTTCCTGCCAGTTCTGGCCATCTGCACTGACCGCGACTGAGGCATGCGCCCAATCATTGCTTTCGATGCCAAGCCAACGCCAGAATGAGAGTTCGACGATTTGCGCTTCGGAACAATCCACGGGTGGGGAAACTACGGTCGCCTGCCGTCCAGGCAGATAATCCCCGCCGATGACATAGCCGAGAATTCCACGATCGTTATTGTCCGGGGTGACATCATCGCCGGGGTCGGGGTTGCCATATTCTCCACCGCCGCTCTGGGCGGGCGCAATGCTCCAGCCGCCTTCTGAGAGTCCCTGCCAGCCGAGATTGACGCTGAAATTATCCTGGAAGGGGAAGGCGTAGGCGGTTCGGAATTGTGCCGGCTGGGCCCATTCACTCCATTCCGTTTCCGGGTCTCCAGAAAGATCCTTCACTCGCGCCCGCCAGAAATATGCGGTGAATTCTGCCAGGATACCGGCGGGCAGGGGGATGCTCAGAATGGGCGGCAGCTGAGTGGAATTCCAGACCAAGTCTTCGTCTTCGAAGGCTTCTGTCGTTGACACTTGGATTTCAGTACCGCCATAGCCGGCATTATCCACATCGGTAAATTCTCCCAGTTGGAAAGTCGGGGTCAATCCTGCGAAACCCCCGTCGTCGGGAGAAAGTAATTTTGGCGGCAGAGGGGCGGCATTGCTAATACTGATCTGCACTTCCGAGCTGAGTACGACGCCATCTCGAACTCTGATCGTCTGATTGCCTAAGGTCTTAAATGACAGGGTGTTGTAATAGGTGTGCAGACCTTCGTCGGTCTCGTAAAATGCATAGGGGCCAGGCAGTTGCGCTGCGGCATCACTGCTGCTGAACATCGGTATGCCATTGTAGTCAGTTTTCGCATTGTCAAACTGATCAAAGGCAGAAACCGTAGCGCTCAAGCGTGTCCCGGCAACCGCAGTTTCCGTGCTGAGCGTGACAGCCAAGCGGGCCAGAGCCGCGGGTCGAAGGCGAATTCCCGACAGGGTGTCGCCACTCAGGCTAGTGGCAGTTGCGCTTAACTGCCGCAGTCCGGCCAAGGTAAAAACGAGGTCGTCAAAAACTGCCACGCCATTGACTGCATTTTTAGTCAGAGTGCCGTTGAGGGTGGCTTGGTCGCCGGACGCCACGGTGACAGCGATTTCGGCATCGCTGATGGTATTGCTCCAGGCATCGACGACATGTACTCGGATTGTGCTGTCCAAAGGTTTTCCTGCTTCACCAGCAGCGGAAAGATTTCTGAATTCAAGGCTGGCGGGGGTTCCGAAGGTGGTTACAAATGTTGCATTAGTCTGCCGGAAAATGCTTCCGGAACTATCTTTTACCTCTGACAGGATGCTGATGGTGTAGGGGGTCACTCCCCGCAAAGGCTCCGAGGATGCCAGGCTTAGCAGCGTTTTTGCGGGATTAATGCTCAAGGTGCAGGCAATGGGCAGACCCTGTCGGAACAAACCGAAATATGCGGGTAGATCGGCATTGTTGAGAGGGCTGCCGTCCGGCTTCATGATCGGGTTGTCAAAGGCGATGCTCGGCTGCACATTCAAAGGGACGTCGGTTTCACCGGGATGTGGAGTAAAAGTCAGGCCGCTACTGGAATTATCGATCTTGATTTTCCGGGTCAGGGTTTCAGAGGAATCGCCACGGGCGTCGGTCGCTTGTACTCTCAGCCAGACTTCGTTATCGACATCTTCCCGGGGCAGGCTGTTCCAGTTGCAG
>CAZUCG010000663.1:0-1739 GCA_964619145.1 uncultured Lentisphaeraceae bacterium
AGCAGGCATTCGGTTACTTCATATCCTCCCCGCTCATAAAGTTCTGGGGGCGCGCCGTAGTGGAGATAGCCATTGCTGTAAGCGGCCACTAGGGTATACGGAAACGGGCTGTCTTTTTTCAGGTCGAGGGCGACTTCGGTCAGCAGCTCAGTTCCTGTCGTTAAAATGGCACAATTATTGATTCGCAGCAACTGTACCTCAGCAGTGATTTGCGTGGAAGCGCTCTCCTGGTTCAGGCGTTGATGTTTTTCCAAGGTTTGCATATCATCGACGATTCGGCTGAGTTCTTCCATACAGCTGATATTGGCGAGATATTTATTCAGGTTGGCCTGGTTAAGGGCATCCATTTCGCGCCAGCTGGAATCGCCTTCGGCCTGAGCCTGCAGGTAGATTGCGGCATCGGCCAAGGGATATTTCGGATAGAGTTGATAGCGCAGCCACAGCGGCAAAAAGTTTTTGAAATTCAAAGTACAATAATGCAGTTTTTGCAGGCATTGTTCCTGTTGTTGCCGTAGAGCAGTGAGCTTTGTTTCAGCATCCTGACGGCGAGGCAGTTGGAGTTGCCGCAAGGATGCTTCCAGTATGACATCCGGCACCGTTTCAATCCGGGTTCGCTTGGCAAAGATTTCCAAGGCCAGCAATTTTCCCATAGACGAAATTTGGCGTGGCCGGCTAAAGTCCTTGAAACCGCGGTCGATGACATCGCCGGCACTACCCTGCAGGAAGAAAGCCATAGCATTGCCGCCCAGCAGGGTTTCCAAAGTAGCTGAAATATGCCCCGGGAAATTGGCTGTCAGGCTACCGGAACAATCCCCAAAAAGCGGGTGGCAGCCAAAGTTATAAACCAGTGCCAATGCTGAATTATCCATTTTATCAATACGGATCAGTTCTATGTTTTCATCGACCCGGCGCACTCTGGCGACCTGTTCGTCCGCTGGAGTAGGATTAGTATGTCGCAAGGTTCCGTCCTGACCATTATTGAGTTCCAGGTTGCGGTTCATAATAAAACCTTGCGCCGAAGCGCGTCCAAAGCCGATTCGGGCTGGGACCAAACCCTGCATAGCTTCACGGCAAGCACTCACGACCCGTTTGAGTTGTTCCTCATCGTCACAAAGCAAGCGACCGGCCGGATGGGTATGCGACGCATTGACGAGCAATCCGTCGGCGGTAAGATTCCAGTCACGCTCAAGGACCTGCCGAAGTTTAGGCATAAAATCTTCGCCTCCATCGGGTAACATACCGTCACTGATGTGTCGGCCGGCGATTGCAGTCACATCCATAGTAATTAGAATAAGAGTCTTTTCGGCATTCTGCAAGGCCAGGACTTTGGCATATAGCGGGTCGAGTACTTTTCCCGATGGTTGGGGATTGGTCAAATCAACTCGTGCCGTAGCGGCAAAAAGAGGCGAGGAACTT
Organism: uncultured Lentisphaeraceae bacterium; assembly: GCA_964619145.1. Lineage (GTDB taxonomy): Bacteria > Verrucomicrobiota > Lentisphaeria > Oligosphaerales > Oligosphaeraceae > JAAZIZ01. The sequence goes on from CAZUCG010000663.1 coordinate 1,417, forward strand.
TTTTCCATAATGATTGTAGTATTCCTGTTGTTGTGCTGCCGGCGGGCAGTCCGTTTTTTGGGGTTCTTATCGCTGGCTTTGCCACTCCTTGTAGTGCCTCTTCGAGGCACCCGGTCTTGGAGTATCCGTTCCCCAGGCTAAAAGCCTGGAGTTAAACATAGTCCTGCGCCTCAGACGCAGGACTATGCGGCAATTTTGAATTATTACCAGCCGTATAGATCAAGTTGTGAACGCAGGTCGTCTTCGTGAAAAACCACTTTCGTTAAACAATGGCATCACAATAGATTACTATCAGCATCAACTTTTACAACTTGAGCTTGAAT
>CAZUCG010000664.1:0-1736 GCA_964619145.1 uncultured Lentisphaeraceae bacterium
TAATTGTAGGGATAATAGCACAAGACCGGATACTTACAGGACTGCAAAATATTTGGCGGTCCTCCGCTATACAGAATATCCTGCAGAAACACACAATCTTCGAGATAACTATAACTCTCAAAATGTCTGAGCGTGGAAAAATTCACGCTTAAGAGATGTCTGGAACTAGTGAATGCGTGGCGGTCTAGTTTCATAACTGGGAAGCCGGGACCATTGTCCTCAGGCAGCACTGCATCTACGCCACTACCGAGGTACTCTTTCACCACTGCTAAATTGGGCTCCGTCTCATTCTCAAGAGCAAAGGACAGGTTCTCGCCCGGATACCAGGAGACCAAATCAAGATAGAAGGTCCCGCCGCCAGTATTAGACCATAGCTGACTACTATTCCAAGTGATAGTGTGCTGACCGGCACCGACTTGCCAGCGAAATTTTTTCCAGTAAAATGACTCATTTCCCTCACGGGCATAAATTTTTTGGTCATTGTCGGTAATCGTGAGTTTTTTTGCATTATCATAGTTACTGCCTCCTTCTCCGCGGCACCAGAAGATCAGGCAGCCAGGGCCGGTTACTGTGGTCCGTAACCAGGAGGGATTTTCGTCGCTGGCGCCCATAGCGGCCTGCATACTGGAGGTGTACTCCCCCAATGGGTCGGCGAAATAACTCTTTTCCGTCCAGGGCATATCAGCGTTGGTGGGAAAAAACAGCTGCTCATTATTGAGATAATCGTTAAATGGCTGGGTATTGATATAGCTGGCTTTTAACACCGGGCCACTTACTCCAGTCGGCCTAAAAGCCCTGGCCTGCACGGTGGTGGTATCAGTCAGGGTGAGTAATCCATCGAGAGGCAGCAAGGCACTTTCTGCAGTAGGTGCGCTACCATCGGTGGTATAGCGAATGCCCAAACCATCTGAGTTATCGCTGCTGCTGACAGTGATCTGCAGGACCAGTGTATCCCAGAAGCATAATGCGTCTTCGCCAGTCAAGCCATCTTGGCGGGCGATGCTCACAAAAGCCGGTGCATTGCTCACTTGAGCAGTGGGGAAAGGGCCATAATAGTTTTCTTCATTCAACACTGGCAGCCAATCGGCGGCGAAATTGCTGCCGTAAAATAAAGTTGGCTGGGACAATACTGTTGTATAATCTGGCGGCAGCAAAGCGGGCGGGCCGGCCAACAGATAAATGTTTTGCAATAGCGGGTCGTCCCAACCCATTGAAGCGAAAGCACTAATATAAATCGTGGCCACATTGACAGGCAAAATCAGGTAATCAGTGAAATGCGATTTTTCAAAAGCGTACGGCCCGATAGTGGTCACTTCAGGCGGGATCTCTCCGATGGAGGTTTTGCTCTCGGGGCAATGGATAAGCGTGGTTCCGTCAGCAGAATAGAGAATACCGTCGATGCTTTGCAAATGCGTATTGCCGGCAGCCACCCGATATTCCTGCAACGGATGTACAGAATAATACCATTCAGGGACACTTGTAAAGGCCTGGGGGTCGCAATATTCCAAAGACGCGGGCAAGAGTACCGAGCTGGCACCCGACATCAAGAAAGAATCTTTCTCCAGGCGCTTAACACCTTCAGCTAAAGTAATGTCCAACAATGTTAAAGTTTCAGCGGCGAAGCATTCCTCGGGGATTACAGCCACACTACTTGGGATGTTTATACTAGTCAAACCTTCGCTATATGCAAAGGCGCCTTTGCCCAAAGTACTTAGCGCCGGCGGCAAGTCCAATGC
>CAZUCG010000665.1:0-1733 GCA_964619145.1 uncultured Lentisphaeraceae bacterium
GCCTGGTAGATTGTCAAAGCTCGTTGAATAGCAGGGACGCCATTCACCGCGATACAAACCTTGGGAGTGCCTGAAACACCCATCCGAGTGCCTCGGCCCCCGGCTAAGATAATGGAAAAACTAGGTATCATAGTCAGCTCTTGCTTGGTCGTTAATGCTGGTTCTTTGAAAATGCCGGCCAGTCCGCCGGCAACAAAATAATATACACCCTAACCTAGTATTTGTCTGTTTATTTTAATTTGACCCAGGCTCAAGGTTGAACAACCATCACAATTTGCCGATCTCTGCGATTGCGGTCTGCAAAAAACAATCGCCGGTGCCTGGCGCGAAATCAGTTCCGCCCACGGATACTTCGTAGCCGCCATAAGGGAATTCATCCAGCAGCGGCAGATATCCCTGATAACCACCGGTAATCGACACCAACACTGCCTTAGGGAATGCCTCTCGGAGGCGCAGTGAGATGCCGCTCAGGACCTCGAAAGGCATCCCTGCCAATACGTTATCGCCGAGTTGCATTAAACGCAGAGGCAATGTCGTGCTTTCCGCCTCGTAGGCGCTGCAGCACATCCAGGCTTCGCGACGCAAAGAAAGAATTTCCGGGTCGCAATCCCCTGCCGCAGCGGCAGTCCGGTAATTGCTTTCCGCGTGAGCAAAATCGTACTCCTTACGCAGGGTTACTGGCACTTCTACGACCGCACTGTTTAATCGCGGTTGGGAAATTTTCCGGAAGGCCAATTCATTCAAGCGCATTGTCAAAGCCAGAATTTCGCCAATGCCCGCGCGCGGATTGATAGGGTACTTGCTGCGTTCGCTGTCAGTTACACCACGTAGTATCGGCACTGCATCACCAGCGGCCCCCAACATAAAGAACCCCGGACAGCCATATAGCCGCTCAATAGCTTGTTTGAAATACCAAGGGTAATCGCCAGAGATGGCATACGCATTCCTATAGCCGGCACCAGGGTGGCAACCGTAACAAGCCAGGATTGCTTTCGGGCCCGCTGCAGTCGAGAAACGCCAGGCGTGCACTCGCGAGTCGATGGGCCTAATCTGATAATCCTCTGCGTCATCGGGATATAACCAGCTCATCTCGAGCAGGCCATCTGAATTCTTCAACGTGCGGCGGTTATAGGCGACCCCAGGCACATCGTAGGAGAGACTCTCTAAGCTGACTTCCTCACGAGAATTCAGCGCAGCAGCGACGGCATCGAGCATCTGCGCGCTCCAAAACGCAAAGTATTCTACGTCTTCAGGGTGCTCACCATAAGCCAAGCTGCCGTCGTGAGACGAAATAAAATAGTGCTCGAAACCGGGCGCATAATGCGTGTGAGAGCTGCACAGCCAGATTTGCTCTTTCTCAATAGCGAATTTCTCTTTGAGCATTGCATACAACTGGTTGCAGAATTTTACCGGTATGCCAATCAGATCAGTAGTGATGCACAAGACTGTGCTGGATTCTGTGGAAATAGCCAATACCCCTACTTCAATCGGGTCCTCAATACCCTTCGAGAGTTGATTGCGGAAACCATAGCCCCGCAACATCGATGCCTTCCCCGGCAAAGTGAACCTCTTCGCACAACCAAGCTTTAACATAATACGTGCTCCTTTGTTGTTAACTGCACCACATGAAGAATACAGCGCATAAATGCGCCGCCACGGGACAAATAACGGCGCGGCCACTCCAGCGCCACAACAGCGCGCAAGACAAGGATAGCGCAAGCCGCCAACCACTA
>CAZUCG010000666.1:0-1732 GCA_964619145.1 uncultured Lentisphaeraceae bacterium
TATAATCGCTGTTGAACAGAACTGTCAAAATTTCGTTTCATTTATGGGCACAACAAACGTTCAACGATCAATATATTTATCAACTCATCACCTCTCCATTACAAGCATTGTCTTTTATTGCTCCGATTTCGTTTTTTGGGCTTAGCGGCAGCACTCTAGTCAGAAAATGTTTTGCGTTATATTTTACATTTCAGTGTTGCGGTATTATATTTTATGTTTGCCTGAATCGGCCAATCCGGTGACAACAATAACCTTACGGATAAAACACACCTCTATGACCCAACTGAAAGAAATCTCGCCCGCTACTCTGCATTTTGAAGGAAAAGAATATGAACTGCCGGTTTTCTGCGGCAGTGAAGGCGAAAAAGCACTAGATATTCGTAAATTGCGCGCCCAAAGCGGACTAATCACCTACGACCCTGGTTTCGTCAACACCGGTTCTTGCTCCAGCAGCATTACCTTTATCGATGGCGAAAAGGGGATTCTCCGCCATCGCGGCTACAACATCGAAGAACTGGTTGAGAATTGCAATTTTCTTGACGTCGCTTATCTGCTGGTGCACGGGTCCCTTCCCTCGCCCACCGAGCGCGGTGCCTTCAGAAAACTGATGAACCAGCACTCACTCTTGCATGAGGATATGCGCCACTTCTTCCAGCATTACCCCGACCACGCCCACCCTATGGCTATGCTCTCCGCCATGGCCGTCTCTCTCTCTACTTTCTATCCTGAATTGGAACTCAATCCCAATGAAACGATTGACGTCACCGTCTCTCGACTGCTCTCCAAACTTCGCACCATCGCCGCCTTCTCCTATAAGAAAATGAAGGGTCATCCCATCGTATATCCACGCCAAGACCTCCTCTACTGTGAGAATTTCTTGAATATGATGTTCCACACCCCGGTCAATAATTATCATCTTGATCCGCTGATCACCAAAGCCTTGGACCAGCTGCTGATCCTGCATGCCGACCATGAACAGAATTGCTCTGCTTCAGTAGTCGAGTCGGTCGGTTCTACCGGCGCGAATCTTTATGCTTCGATCTCAGCCGGTATCTGCGCCCTCTGGGGACCAAAGCACGGCGGGGCCAACCAAGAAGTTATCGAAATGCTGGAATACATCCATCAGCACGAGGACGGCAACGTCAATAAAATGATTGAACGGGCACGCAAGAAAATCGAGGGCTTCCGCCTTTATGGTTTCGGTCACCGGGTCTATAAAACTTATGACCCACGTGCCCGGATTGCCAAAGACATCTGTATGCGCGTCATCCGCCACCTCAATCAACAGGACCCGCTGCTGGACATCGCCTTGAGGCTCGAAGAAGCAGCCCTGGCAGACTCTTACTTCAAGGAACGCAACCTCTATCCGAATGTCGATTTTTATACCGGTTTGACCTACCGTGCCATTGGCATCCCAACCAATATGTTCACGGTCATATTCGCTATCGGGCGCCTGCCCGGCTGGATCGCCCAGTGGCTAGAACTCCGCCAGAAAACCGACCCGCGCATCTTCCGCCCGCGCCAAATCTATGTCGGTCCTGAACAGCGCAGCATCCACGACAATGTCTGAAGCGAGTCCCCTTCTGACGCCTCGCTAATAGGCACTAAGGCACAAGCCTGCTTATAGTGACCTAAAAGACTGCTTATCAACTCATTGGCAGTCAGTGCTTTGTTTATTTTAGCTGCGGTGGTTGGATTCGGCCCCGCCGAGGCATTACTATTCTCTTCCGGC
>CAZUCG010000667.1:0-1725 GCA_964619145.1 uncultured Lentisphaeraceae bacterium
AAAAACCGCAACAGAGTTATTCCCCGGAAGTGCTATTGCTGGGATTGCTGGCGCCCTTGGAGGCCTTCCCAGCCGAAGCTGAGGCCGAAGCCGGGACCGCTGCCGAAGCCGCCGCAGCAGCAGCTGGCTTCTTGGCTGGGCTGACTGGAATCACCTTGCTGTAACCAGCGACCGGCAAGGGCGGTGGCGGGTAAACGAACACGCCGGGTTCGCCAACCAGTTCTTCTACCTGTGCCTCCAACTCAGAAATTCGGCGATAGGCCTGTTCGCGCTCCAGCAACAGCTCATCGACCTTAACCCGAGCGTCCAAAGCGGCCCGGATAGTCTCCGCGTCAGCACGCATCACAATTTCCACAAAACTCAGAGGCTTGATATTCCTAGGCGACTTAGCCATTGTTTTCGTTCCTTATTTTATCCAAAATTGCAATCAAAATATGGCTGCTGACAGATAATTCCCACTCACTATAGTACATTCTAGTTAGACCGCGTCCAAAAAGTTAGTTAGCGAGCATCAAAGTTTTCTATTGATCATTACTCCCTAACCAACTAACCACTAAACATTAGCCATTGTAATCTTCGGACGGACATTTACCCCTTCTTATTCTTCTGTGTTTTTTTCGCGTTCTTAGCGGTTAATTCTTCTATGTTTTTCGCGTTTTTTGCGGTTAAAATTATCTTAGGCTTTTTGGCTGGGTTCTAGTTAGACAGGTAAAAACGGCCACTGTAATTCAGTCGTTCTATGACACTCGCTGACGGCTTTTTTCTGATAACAAGCGTGTACTCAGCTTGCGATAGCGCACGTGAAAAAGGACCGCCGGGGCACAAACTTCGACTAACCTGGTCAGCTGCTCGGCAGTCAAAGCGCGGTTCGCGACCAGCAACTTCTGCAGCTCGGCATCATCCAGCGCCAACAAATCTGTTCGCGTGGCCGGCAAAATACCGGCATTACTAGCCAAAGCGGCCAGGATGGCAGGATTCCGGCCGGCGACTAAGAACTTCCCGATGCCGTCATCAAGGGTCGGATTGATCGCCAAGGCTTGCCGCACACCCTCACTGGCATCTTGGGCCAGAATCCTCTGAACAGGCAACGGGAGACCCTTTTTGCTGGCCAATGCCAAGCGCACTTCTTCAGCATCACTGCGGGCAAAATCCTGCCATTGATCGATCGGCAAATCCCCTTGCCGCACCACTAACAACTGCACTTGCCGATGCGGACTGCTAGCCAAAATTCGCCAGATATCCTCAGGGAGATTCTTCCGCGAAGCGATGGCTAGCTGCGAAATCAGCTCGCCTGTCGCCGCCCAGTTCTGCAAGCAAGAATAAGAAAGCCGTGGGCTAAGCAATGCCTTCAGATGTATAAGCAAATCCCAATCATCGCACAAGGCGTACTGGATTTCTTCATCCAGGCGTTTCAAACGCAACAACTCCGCCCGCACTAACGGGCTCTCATCCGAACTCAAAGCCGCTTGGATGCGGACACTAATGGCTGGATTGCCGGCTAAAGCCAGTCGAACCGGCAAAGACGCATCCGCAGCCAACAGCAGTGCCAAAGGGCCGCTGGCATTCTTGCTGCTGGCTAAAGCCACCCGTACTGCCAGCACAGGACTCTTGTCCAAACGCTGCAGTTGCCCACCCGTCAGACGCTCGTGGGCTGCCAGCAGTGCCAGCACTTCAGGGTCACCGTCCTCAAGCAACTCCTCCAGTATCCGGCCCGGTGTATTCGCC
>CAZUCG010000668.1:0-1724 GCA_964619145.1 uncultured Lentisphaeraceae bacterium
CCTCACAGATACTGTTAATGGATTGGAAAAATTGTCGCAGCAGTTAGCTTTTGCAATCCAATGCAGCTATGCTATATTAGCAAAACGACTAGTGCTTTGGTACTATATTCAACCGTGCTTACACTAACTATAAACCATTCAGTGGGAAAAACAATATGGAGTTACAAACTTTCCTGATCAGGATTGGCGTGGCCTTGCTTTTAGGCGGTGTCGTTGGTATTGAGCGCGATATTCACGGCCGGGCCGCGGGCCTGAGGACGCATATGTTAGTCTCGGTCGGCTCGGCGTTGTTTACCTTGGTATCCATTACTATGGCCGAGGCCAACGGAAGAGTGGGGGACCCCGGCCGAATTGCTGCTCAAGTCGTCTCGGGTATCGGTTTTTTAGGCGCCGGGACGATCCTGAAGTCCGGCTTTTCAGTCCGTGGGTTAACCACGGCTGCCTGTATGTGGTTGGTGGCGGCTATTGGTATGGCCTGTGCAGCCGGTTTTCTGATCCAAGCGGTCATCGTCGCCTTTGGTGTGCTGTTAGTGCTTTTGACCGCCAAGCGCTTGGAGAATCGCCTGCATCGTTTATTCTCGTTAAAAATCACCATCGTTACTTCTTGTGCTGATATCCCCGAGAAGATGCGCGAATTCATTGTCGATCATCGCGGCATTACGATAATGTCTACCGATATGAGTTTTGATGCCTCGAGTGATAGCTACACCACCTCATTTATAGTTGATACTGTGACCAGCCTAGGACAATTGGAGATGTCAAGGAAGATTTTGGCCGGCGTTAAGGATTTTGCGCCAGATTTACGGACGCTGAAAATAAAATGCATTAGCTAGCTGATAGAATCGCCAGGAGAAAAGGCCCGCGTGCTGGCTAGACAAAAGTTGTCAGGTCGCGGGGGGAGTTTTTGATCGGAGTTTCAGGCGAATGACTCCTGATAGAATTGCGGAGAACTTAAATGACTGCCGGTCGCAAAAAAATATATTTAGCTATCTTTTGTGGTTGTGTGTTATTATTGCTGCTGTGTTCTTGTTTGTCTGGTCGTGAATACAGCAAAGAAAGCAAGCCCCGGTCTGACCAGGCCAATTGGGTCAACGAAGAAATTCTGCAAATTGGTGTTGTGCGGCTGTTGGGTAGTGCGCGTTTGGCATCGCGTGAGCCTGGCATTGTCGAGAAATATGCTGGGATGTTGCGGTACTGGTATGGTATCGCCTCGGGGAATGGCTCTGATGTCGATGGCGGCATCCGAGCCTTGAATTATCTGAAGGTGGTGCATTTTTCCCGTCAAGGTGACAAGTTGCTCTGGGAGCAGGCGCTCAAAGCTGCCAAAAAAACCGACACCAGCAAGGAGGGCCTGGCTGCCCGTCCGATCCCCGCTGATTATAATTAATGCTTCGGTTGTTTGCTTGAGTAGAGCTGAAAGTAAGCATCTCCAATACAGGAATCATAATTGATGAATGCCTATCAGGATATTGTCGTCCGGTTATTAGGTGTTAAGCGTTATTATGGTTCTGGAGAAAATCTCAGCAAGGCTTTGGATGGTGTTACTCTGGATATCTGCCGGGGTGAGTTCCTGTCTATTATGGGTCCTTCTGGGTCAGGCAAAAGTACCTTGTTCAATATGATTGGCGGTATCGATTCGCCGACCGAGGTTATGGTCTTTATGGATGAAATTGACTTGGCTCAGCTCGATTCTTATGAGCTGGCCTGGATGCGCTGCCATAAAA
>CAZUCG010000669.1:0-1721 GCA_964619145.1 uncultured Lentisphaeraceae bacterium
CCAAGACTTGCTGCCGGGAGACATCCTGCCAGGGAATCTCCCGAAAAACACCAGCCCGGGCATTTTCTTGTCGCAATTTAAAGACACTTTCATCACTAAACAGAGTCAAACTGCCTTTGACACGCTTGCCATTAACCAACAATAGACCACGAAAATTTTCCGGCTGATACGATAATTTACGCAATTTACTAATCAGGTATTGTTTATAACTAGCAATGCTTCGGATGCGCTCTTTCTCCAATTCCTTGCTCTCTTCCGGCAGCAGCGCCATATACTTGCTCAAATCCTCACGCACCCTCCGGAAATCATAGTCCGCGGGTCGGGGGCGGGCGCGCACCAGCGCTTCAGCTAACTGCCAGGGCCTGAATTCTGGAGTGTCGGGGGGGGCGTTTTCTGCTCGCACCTCTTCCGCACGCAGTAAATCCAAGGCTTGGTACTCTGCCGCGTGTAAGGCTCGGACCTCATCAGCGGCCTGCGCTTCTGCTTGCAAATCTACCCCCGACAAAGCATTGCTACCATAATGCTTTTGCAGAATCAGGCCAATCAGGCCAATGGCCAGCAGAATAAGGATGATAATCAAGATGTTGATCGTCTTACCAGCACTTCTCTTAGGCGGCTGAACTAGGCGAATCGGACGACTGGCGATATTCTTGCTGAGTTTTAACGTGCTAATGCGTTTCTTTTTGCGCCGTTGGGTCGCCTCTGGACTCAGACTCAGGCGCTTACATACCGCTTGGATAACCTCATAACTGGCTGGACGTTGCGAGGGCGACAAAGACAGCATCTGTAAGACTAAATCAGAAAACAGCTTCGGCACAGCAGGATTAAATGCACTTAAGGCGGGCGGGGTAATCTCAGCATTGCGCCAGGCTTTCTCCCGTCCTGCACACGGCAACACACCCGTAGCATACTCGTAAACACAGACACCGAGGCTAAAGATATCACCTGACATACTGCCCTGAGTTGAATTGGCGACATATTCAGGACAAGTGTATGGACTATCCTGCAGCTGTTTGCCGATCGACAAAGCCACTGAAAAATCCGTCATCCGCAGTATGCCATCTTGGTCAATAAGCATATTCTGGGGTGTCAAATGGCCATGCTGAAGGCCTTTCTCGTCAGCATAGGCCAGGGTCTCACAAGCAGCATTCATAACTTGCAAGATATCCGGCCACTCTGCTACGCCGCCCTGAGTAACCTGATGCAAATGTTGACCATTGACATACTGCGTTACCGCATAGACGATGCCCGACAAAGAACCGCACGAACAAACGGGAACAATATTCGGATGCATCAGTAACGAGGTCTTGCGAAAAACCCCTAAAAACTCTTCCAAAGTCTCGGCCTGATAGTGATTATCGGGATCATCGGCCGGGGCCTGCTCAGCACCGCGCGTCCATAACTGCTTGACACACGACTCTCGGTCCAAGGTCGGGTCCAAAGCTCGATAGACGCGCATCCCTGGAGTGGCTTGCAAAATCTCCTCCAGCAGGATACTTTGGAACCACTGCGGCACAACCATAACTGTAGAGCACTTCGGACAAGCGATCTCGCTAAAAGGCTCCAATTCACTTAAATCCAATTTTGCCCTGCAGTAGGGACATTGAACTTTGAGAGGCGGCACTGGTACAGTATCTGACATTGCAAAAAGCCTTTCCAACAAGAACCCAGAAGATGCTTGCCCAAATCATCACGAAAAAACAAAAAACCGAAATCACAAA
>CAZUCG010000670.1:0-1718 GCA_964619145.1 uncultured Lentisphaeraceae bacterium
TTTGACTGTGTAGTTATCTTTTCCATGCACATAGCCCCAACCGCAGTTCCGCAACATAGCCAAAGCCGGCGTTTCTGCGAAGTATAACAGGCAAAGTCGGGTCTTTTCCCCAAAAAAACAGGTCATAGAAGAATCGAGGTACACCGTCCCGGTACTGGTAAAGTTATAAACCGCTGGGATACCACGGTATTCACCACCAAAACGGCACAAACGGAGATAGAGACGCCCATAATTGTCAAACCAGCGCACCTCATTTGCCAAGGGCCAATCCTTGACCACCGGCAAAAAATTAGGTCGGTGATCGCGGAGAGTGACTGGTACGCCAAGAAGACAACTGACCCGCATATCACCTCCCAGATTGCAAATGGCTGGCGACAAATTCTGACTTCCACTGGTCGACAGCCAAATTCCCTCAATCTCGCACTGCGCGGCGTTACTGCGAAGAGTGTTGGCGGCATATATCGAGGCGGAGCGCCGTAAACGCAACCTGGTACGATTGGATAGTCCGGCACTCCCATCGCCGGACAGCACCGAAATTGCGTAGCTTTGCGTTGAATAAAAGAAGCATTTGTCAACCATAATTTCCGCATCATCAGCGGGTTCTGTTTGCAGCTCGATGGCATATCGTCCACCAACAAAACGAAGATTGCTGGCAGAAAAACGCTTAATACCGCGAGCCCGAAAAATTGATTTCGTCGTATCAAATTGACGCAGCGTAGCCAGCCCTGGAGCAGTCACCCGGACATCAGCGGGGATTTCCAAAGCCGCGCGTAGTGAAATCATTACCGGCGGTAACTCCAGGCAGACCGGACCAGACAGAACCCGCGCCTGGCGCAGCATAGCCTGCATGGCTTCCGTGTCATCAGTATCTGGATCCTTGTCGACGCCGAAGTCAGCGGCCCTTAGGGTCGTTTCCTTGCGGGTGGTTTTGTCAACCATCGCTGGCAGTGCGCTCACCCTGGCGGCCTTTTCCAATTCCTTAGCAAAGGGACGAGCCACCACACGTTTCAAAGAATCTGGCAGACTGGCGTTGCTGAAGCCGGGATTATCTCCCAAAATAATACCGAACCCATACGGCGAGGCATGCCGTCCGTTAGTGACTACGACAGCAGGTGTATAGTCAAAAAGCGACTTCTGCATCTCATCGTAACTGCGGACGCGCTCCAGGTGAAAGAGTTCAGCCGTCTCGGGAGCTAAATTTCTGACTTGGCAGACATCAGTCCAGACCGGGAAATTTTCCTTCTCGGCGTTTTTGATCTCAATCAGCGCCCTGCGGCAGGTCGCTTGACTATCTCTAAGCACCAGAAAAGACGGCACTTCACTACGCTTCTTTCCAGTCACGGTCACCAATGGCATCGCTTTACCAGTAAATTGTGATTGTTCGATAATCAGGTTGGAGCCCGAATAGTCGAACCAAGCTTCAAGTGCGCTGTCATCCGACGCAGTTGCTTGGAGATGATCAAAAACAGCTATGGCAGAAAGAGCTATCGCGCATCTTTCGCCGCCCTTTCCAGCCCGAATTTCGCAATTGCGCACCAGTAGACCATCAGCGCCGGTATTCATAACCTGCTGGCAACGCTCGAACAGACAATGCTCGAAGCTGAAAAGCGTGGAATTGTTAAAGCGAGGTAACGTTTCGTCGTTGGGGCGCAATTGCGGCCGTTCCGGGTCGGTCCAATCGACCTGATAGGGACCCAAGGTACGCGTCCCATGATCAT
>CAZUCG010000671.1:0-1715 GCA_964619145.1 uncultured Lentisphaeraceae bacterium
AGGTCCAATGGCCAGCAGACAAGGAGACGGTTTTAATTTCTGGTGACGAACACGGCCAAGTGTTGCCGGGTGAGCCGATCTCTGCGGCAGCAAGGAAATTGCAGGTCCCAGGTTGCCGGTTATTGTCAGTTCTTGGTTCTGGTGGTATGGGCACTGTATATTTGGCCCGACAAGAGAACTTACAGCGCTTGGTGGCGATTAAAGTCCTGAATGCGGATTTTGCCGCGAATCCTCGTTTTCTCAAACGCTTGAGTCACGAGGCCCTGACACTGGGGGCCCTGAGCCATCCGAATGTGGTGAGTTGCCACGATGTGATTACCGCCGATGATGAAATTTTTATTATTATGGAATATATCCCCGGACGACTGTCTGGGCGAGACTTGGTTTTGCGATTGGGACCAGTGCCAGAGTATTTGGTGGCTGAGATATTGTTGCAAGTGGTGCGTGGCTTGGCCTATGTGCATAGCAAAGGATTTATTCATCGTGACTTGAAGCCCGATAACTTGCTGCTTTATCGCGATGGTAATTCACCCCCGCATTCCTTTGCCGATGTCTTTGCCAATCCGCATTGGCGAGTGTCAATTTGTGACTTCGGTATTGCTGCCGGCGGTGGCACTACTGATGCTGAAGACGAGAATCATGTCGTCGGCAGTCCGTCTTTTATGGCCCCAGAACAGGCATTTAGCGTGGAAAAAGTAGATTTCCGGTCCGATATCTATGCCTTGGGAGCAACAGCGTATTTTTTATTAACTGGTACGGTCCCTTTTGATGGCTATGACCGTGATGAACGACTATTGCTGAAGGCAGAAAAGAATATCCCTGATCCTAGCTTACCTGGAGGTCGGAAAGTCCGTCGGGAGTTCTTGCAGATTTTGCGGCGGATGGGTGCGGTGAGGCAAGAAGAACGCTATCAGGATTATCCGTCCCTGCTGGCAGATTTGGAGTATCTGTCGCTTACTTATGCGGCTAAGCAAAAACGCCTGCCGAAGTTTTTTTCCAGTCGGCGGAAGAGCTTCCTCTTGGGACTGGCACTAGGAGTCGCCATCTTGATGCTGGGAATTTTTGGCTTTGTGGCCAATCACTACATCCCAATGCTAGAGGAGGTGAATTCTGTTCCCAAAACTATCTCCTTGATTTTTTGGGAGGGCGAACGAGATCAATGGCGAATTTTTCAGCGTGATGTGAATTGTGCTGGGCCAAGCTTGGTCGGTAGCCGTGGAGCCGCTGAACTGACCTTGCGAGAGATGTTGCAACCGGGACAGTCAGTGCAGGTCGAAGTGCGCTTGATGGGGATCGGAGGAGCGTCAATACAAGTCGTGGATGCAGATGCTGAACGGGCAATCTTTTTTTGTCATCAGGTGAGCAATCCAGAAATGCAGATTTGGCGGATGGCAGTTGATAATCAGGTTATGCCGCTAGGACAAGTGCCGCTGAATAGCAGTGTACATTGGGCAAAAATCGCTATTCGGGTGAATGAACAACAAATTTGGTTTTATGTCAATGGCGAATTGCGGGGATTTCGTCATCTGGAGAAGAATATCGGCGAATGGCGCTTGCGGCTTGGTAGTGTAAAGGGGGTGTATTTTCAGTTGAAGGACTTGCATGTGCTTGGACAAAGAGACTGAAAATGCCTCGATTGAGGTTCTTGCTTAATTCACTTGAGTTTGCTTATGATATAAAATATAGGCGAATATCTCTTCGCTATTTTAACCCAG
>CAZUCG010000672.1:0-1697 GCA_964619145.1 uncultured Lentisphaeraceae bacterium
CGAATCACGAATTTGCGCCTCGCTCAGGCGGTGCATTTAGCGCCGTCTGCGGTGCTCAAACGAGTTCGTAATCTTGAACGTTCTGGGGTCATATCTGGTTACACGACGCGGCTTGACCATCGTCGGTTGGGTCTTGATTTGACAGTGCTGATTGACATCAAGACTAGCGAGAAGGCCGGAGTAATGGGCATCGGCAGCAAATTGGTGGAGTTCCCGGAAATCTGTGATGTTTACGACGTCTCCGGGCACAGCGATTACATCATCAAGGTGGTGGTGCGAGACACCGAGGCATTGAATGAATTCATCGTGCGTCTGGGGCAGATTCCCGGGATATTACGCACTCAGACGACATTGGTGATGCATACTTTTAAAAACGAACTCTCAACTGAACCAAAAATATGACTGCTCGAAAAAAAGGCTTTTTGTTTGGCTTGATTGCGACCACGTTCTGGGCGAGCTTCTATCCCTTGGGACGAGTGCTGTTTGGTTTTGAAACCGCCTCAGTGGAGCCGTTGAATTTCACCTTTCTGCGCTTCGTTTTTGCGACTCTATTTTTTGTCCCGCTGTTATTGAGATCGTCGAATCGGAAGGCCGTAGGGACGTTGTTGAGATTTCACTGGCGCAAAGTATTGCTGCTGGCCGCGATTGGCATCGTCCTCGAGGGTATTCTGGTCTTTTGGGCCTTGAAGCACACGACTTCGGCCCGCGCATCATTGATGGCCAACGGCTCGCCGATTGCTACGGTGCTGATTTCCTATATCTGCGGTCGAGAGTTGTTGAATGGCCATAAAATTGCCGGGTTGATCATAGGCTTTGCCGGAATTTTGCTGGCCTTCCAGGGCGGTGGTGGTGACTTATTTGCCGCTGATGTACGCTTGTCGGTGGGTGACCTGATGGCTTTGGTTAGTGGTATCTGCTGGGCATTCTATACCGTCTTTGGTACGGAGATTACTGCTCAATGTGGCGGTATGCTGGGCACCGGCGTGCTGTTTGCCTGTGGGTCGGTGCTGATGCTACCAGTGTTGATTATTACTGGCACAGGACCAGATTTTATTTTGCCTTGGCGGGTCTGGTTGGCGGCTTTCTATCTGGGCGCGCTGGCCAATGGTCTCGCCAATGGCTTGTGGTATACGGGACTTAAGTATATCAGCCCGGTCGAAATAGGCTCGTTTGGCTATATTTCGACAGTGCTGACCTTCGCTATGGCGGTGATTTTTTTAGGTGAGAAAATCAGTTGGCAGTTTGTTGTGGCCATTGGTCTGGTCTTAGCCGGCGTGGCGCTGATGTTCCGCCGCAAAGGCATCCCGGTAGAAAACACCACGTTGTCTCAGAAGGAGAGAAAAATCACTCAATGAGCATTTCTCGAGTGCTGGGCAATAGTCATCCAAAGAGCAGATATTTCGTCAACTCAAATGTGCCCTCTGCCTTTGGCTGATTAAATGCAACTACCTAACGCCAAATCAAGTGGTGCTTTTCAATTGACTAATAGAGGTATAAACTTGACACCACCAAAACCACCTGTAGCGCATTGGGCCTGGACACATACCTCAAAAATTCCAAGGATTTCGACAAGTTTTCCCAAATAACGCAGCGCGCAGATTTAATAGAAGGGCGTCGTCCGCCCGTTTATCCCCTGGCTTGGAGAAGACAACTCCTGCGGAGTTGTTAGCCTGCCAATGTTTTTTGTTCCGCAGAAA
>CAZUCG010000673.1:0-1690 GCA_964619145.1 uncultured Lentisphaeraceae bacterium
AATCGCGACACCACGCATCATTGGTGTTGATGGGCAAAAAAGAAATATTGCCGATGTTGGCGCCAATTGCCGACAACAGCTCTTGCCAATGCAGTTGCGCTAGGTCGGCGCAGAGCAGGTTCACCGGTTCGGTTCGGGCAATGGCGGCCACAAAAGTCGCGTAAGCGTTCTCCATCGCCGGACGATTGTCCGGCCAAGTTTCCAAATTTAAGGGACAAGCAAGGATAATACTGTTCTGCTTTTCCCATTCAGCGGGAAACACAAATCCCAGCTCTCGTGGTGTGTGGGCCATTTCAGTAACAACGGACATAGATATTATTTCTCGTTGGCGCCCGAGTCAAGTATCGAAGCGCTTATTCAAATGGCTGTAGGCGTCAATCCGGCGATCTCGGAAAAAAGGCCACATCCGACGATGCTCTTCCAACGCAGTAAAATCGCACTCAGCAGTGACAATTTCCGAGTCCTGATAAGACCCCTGAGCGAGAATTTCACCATAGAAATCACAGCAGAACGACGCGCCCCAAAAACTTATCTCTCCTTCCTGACCAGTGCGATTCACGGCGGCATAATAGCAGCCATTGGCGACGGCGTGGGCTTTCTGGACATTCTGCCAAGCTGCGCGCTGTTGCGCCGCCAGCGCGGCCCCTTCGCTTGCCAGGCCGCCGATGGCAGTAGGGCAGAGAATAAGCTCCGCTCCTTTTAAGGCCGTCAGCCTGGCTGCCTCTGGGAACCATTGATCCCAGCAGATAATCACACCGATGCGACCATAGCGAGGGGTGAAAGCCTGGAAGCCGAGGTCACCAGGCGCAAAATAGAATTTTTCTTCGAAGCCCGGGTCTTGGGGGATATGCATCTTGCGGTATTTACCCAGCAGTGTCCCATCTGCATCCAGGATAATGGCTGTATTATAGCACAGGCCGGGTGCGCATTTCTCAAACAGCGAGACCACCAACACCACCGAGTGTTCTTTGGCTAACTGGGAATAATGCGCCGTCAGCGGACCAGGTATCGACTCCGCTAAAGCAAAAAAATCGGGATTCTGGGTGCGACAAAAATACTCGTCCAAACAGAGCTCTTGGGTGCAGATTATTTGGCTACCGGCTGCGGCTGCGGAGGCAATTTGGCGGTCGAGGTCGGCGATAGCCAATTGTCGATTAGAGTGAGCGCGACTTTGTAACAAAGCCACCCGAATTGGGGCAATAGTTTTAGGCATTTTCTTCTTATCTGGAAGTTTGTTTAGGCAAGTGATTACTCAACCCAGCCATCCCGTAGCGATGGCGAAATTCGGCTGCTTTAGTAAAAAGTGCCTCTAGGCCGACTTGTCAACCCTGCAGAGGGTATGCTTTTGTCACGTCACAATAATAGTTTATGAGCCAATAACGACTTTTTCGTTCTCTCATTTTGGCTGACGCTTTATCTTCCGTGACTTATCAAGAGATGCCAGTTTTTGTTTGCAGAAGCTGCTTAGCATTATCCCGCGAACAACTCCGGCAGAGGGTAAGGAGATGCCCTTTTAGCCTAGGGGCGCCGCTTTATATAAACCAGGAATTTTTCACTTCGAACCGCAAGGTGCGAAACGTGCGCATCGCGAACTAATAAAGCAAAGTTGTTTGACCAGCCAGAAATTGCTATATTGTTTTTGTTTTTTCAGGCCTTGAAACTGTTTTAAACTGGATTTTAAACTTAAAAT
>CAZUCG010000674.1:0-1683 GCA_964619145.1 uncultured Lentisphaeraceae bacterium
ATGGCCATCTTCAGCCACGGTGCCACCGCAGTTATGGTCGAACAATTCGATCCGTTATTGGTCTTGGCCTCGGTGCAGAAAGCCAAGGCCACAGCCTTATATGGCGTGCCCACGATGTATTTTGCCGAACTCAATCACCCGATGTTCAATATGTTTGACCTCAGTAGCTTGCGCACCGGAATTATGTCCGGCTCGCTCTGTCCGGTAGATTTGATGCGCAGGGTCATTGAGGAAATGCACATGCCCCAAATCACCATCCCGTATGGCCTGACCGAGGCCTCACCAGTTTACATTATGAGCGGCGTCAACGAAACTCTGGAACGGCGCTGCACTACGGTCGGCACCGTGCAGCCGCATATCGAAATTAAAATCATTGATCCGCTAACCGGCGAAATCGTCCCTCCCAATACGCCGGGCGAATTATGCTGCCGCGGCTACAACGTAATGAAGGGATATTACCAAATGCCTGAAGAAACCTCCGCCGCCATCGACCAGGACGGCTGGCTGCACAGCGGCGACCTCGGCACGGTTGACGAAGACGGCTATTATCGCATCACTGGCCGCATCAAGGATATGATTATCCGTGGCGGCGAAAATATCTATCCGCGGGAAATCGAGGAATTCCTGATGACTCACCCAAGAGTCGAACAAGCCGAAGTCGTCGGCATTCCAGACCAGCGCTACGGCGAGATTGTCGGTGCCTTCATCATCCCAGCGAAGGATGAATCAGTTGACCCGGATGATCTTAAGGACTACTGCCGAAAACGCATCGCCTTCTATAAGACGCCAGCGCATTTCTTTATCGTCAAAGACTTCCCCCAGACCGCCAGCGGCAAAATTCAAAAATACAAACTTCGCGAGCAAGCGCGGGTACTGCTCGGCGGCAAAAACAATAAATAACCGTGCGCTTACTACCGCAGCCCAGCTGCGCCTATCTCATAGCCTGCCTGGATGCGTGGCATAATTATTTTCGCCGGCCGTTATACCAATAATCCATCCGATAGTAAAAGATATCCTGGTATTGTTCGCCAGGGTGCTGGTTACGGGTAAGCGACGACGCGTGCCCATCAATAAAAGCGACATTGGTCACGCTTAAACTCTGATGTCTGAAACCGTGCGAATTAGCAGTCCAAGTCACGCTATGGGAATAATTCCCTGGTGCCGGATCGCTATTACAATCGGCGAACATCATTGCCGACGAAGTGCCACCCTGGGAACGCGGACTCATCCGCCAACGCTGAGTGGTGTAAGTCGTCGGGGGAATCTGATAGTGATTCATCCCATAATGGGTGCCGGTGAAATAACGATTAGTACCCACATTGGTCTCTGACGGGCAACGCAGCATACCACTGGGAGTCGCCCGCACAGCATCAGTATCACCGCCGTAGAGCACGGGGTTGATATTTGTACCCGGAATATAGCCAAGCGCGACATAGACACGTTGCCAGAATCCTGAATAGGCATCGTAAGTCTGCAAATACAGCATCTCATTGTTGTCATCAAGATACTGATGCTGTATCACCGCCAGCTGCTTCAAATTGCTCAGGCAAGTGACAGTTTGGGCCTTTGCCCGAGCTTTGCTCAAAGCCTGCAACAGCATCGAAGCTAGTACCGCGATAATGGCAATGACTACCAGCAGTTCGATTAGAGTGAAGCCTCGGCGCCAGAGGCGCATCGGCTTCA
>CAZUCG010000675.1:0-1680 GCA_964619145.1 uncultured Lentisphaeraceae bacterium
GTATGGGCATTGAGCACGCGCTATTGCCTGAGCGCGGTCTGGTAGTCGCTGGCGACTTAGTGATTGGTGCGGACAGCCATACCTGCACCTACGGCGCACTAGGCGCGTTTTCCACCGGCGTAGGCTCCACTGATATGGCGGTCGGGATGGCATATGGCAAAGCTTGGTTCAAGGTCCCGCGAGCGATGAAGTTTAATCTACGCGGGTCCTTGCCCAAATGGGTCAGCGGCAAAGATGTCATCCTGCACATCATCGGCAAGATCGGTGTCGATGGCGCTCTTTATAAATCGATGGAATTCGCTGGTCCAGGTGTAGCCGCACTCAGTATCGATGACCGCCTCTGCATTTGTAATATGGCCATTGAGGCCGGTGCCAAGAACGGCATCTTCCCGGTTGATGAGCAGACCCAGCAGTATATGGCTGAGCATTCCCAAAAAACGCCAGTCGTATTCACTGCTGATGCCGATGCCGAATACGACGAAGTCATAGATATCGACCTGAGCAGCCTGACTTCCACCGTGGCGTTCCCTCATTTGCCATCGAATACCCGCACTTTTGCCGACATACCAGAAATAGCGATTGATCAAGTCGTCATCGGTTCGTGCACCAACGGGCGCCTCTCCGACCTGCAAATCGCAGCGAAAATTCTGCAGGGCCGCAAGGTCAATCCGAGAGTCAGGACTATCATTTTCCCCGCCACCCAAAAAATATACCTCCAGGCAATAAGACTGGGCCTGCTGGAAATTTTCGTTGAGGCTGGTGCGGCGGTATCGACGCCGACGTGCGGCCCGTGCTTGGGTGGACATATGGGCATCCTAGCCAAGGGCGAACGCGCAGTGGCGACCACCAACCGAAATTTTGTTGGCCGGATGGGCCATCCTGAGAGTGAAGTCTACCTGGCCAGTCCGGAAGTGGCAGCCGCCTCGGCTTTGACTGGTGTAATCACTGACCCCGCAACTCTTTGAGCATAAAAGCAAGAGGTATCTAAATGAAAATAACCGGCACAGTAATTCGCTATGGCGACAACGTCGATACAGACGTCATTATCCCCGCACGTTACTTGAACACCTCCGACCCCAAAGAGCTCGCGGCTCATTGTATGGAGGACCTCGACGAGACTTTTGTCAAACGGGTCAAAGCTGGCGACATTATGGTCGGCGGCAATAACTTCGGCTGCGGGTCCTCCCGCGAACACGCGCCCATCGCCATCAAGGAATCCGGCATCGCCTGCGTGGTCGCCAAGAGCTTCGCCCGCATCTTCTACCGTAACGCCATCAATACCGGCTTGGCAATTGTGGAATTTGACGGCGCTATTGCTGAAGGTGATGAACTCGAGATCGATTTTGCTAACGGCGTGATCCGCAACCTGAGCAAGGGCACCCAAGGGAATTTCCCGCCCTTCCCGGATTTTCTCCAGAAAATCATCAGCCAAGGCGGTTTATTTCCAGCTATGGAGGCACTTGTATGAGTTATACAATAGCAGTTATCGAAGGCGATGGCATCGGTCCAGAAATTGTCAGCGCCGCCATCAGGGTACTGAACAAAGTCGCACCCGCTAAATTCAACTACCAGTCGGTAATTGCCGGCGGCAAGTCCATCGATATGTACGGTGTGCCGTTGACTGATGAAGCGCTGGCGACCTGCAAAAACAGCGACAGCGTGCTATTGGGCGCCGTAGGC
>CAZUCG010000676.1:0-1680 GCA_964619145.1 uncultured Lentisphaeraceae bacterium
CAGGGGCTGTTTTATCTCGATCCGCATTCAGGCTCGCGCGGACTCGATTTCCTGGCGGTGCGCTATCAATTTCTTTTCCCTAACCCGAATCTGCTCGGCAGCTTTTATGCCCTGCCCGTAGCCTTATTGCAACCGTGCTTGCGACGGCAATGCCAGTCGTGCCGGACCCCGCAACGCTGGCTGCTGGTTTTGTTGGTCAGCGGAATCCTGTTATTGCCGTTGCTCTCCACGGCCAGTAAACACGCGCTGCTGACCCTGGCGATATTAGCTGGCACAGTAGTTGAGGCCTGGCCGGAAAAACGGCAGCTGTTGCTGTTCCCGGCCAGCGCTGCGGTGTTGCTGTTTGCTGGTATATGTTTGCTGACGGTACTCTGGCCGACTTTCCCGCTTTCCCGGCAATTTCCGTTTGTCAATGTCAGGCATCAGGGAAATTATACTATCCATCAGGAAATATACCTGAAAATGCTCCAAGCGGACAAATCTTCCTGGCTAGCAGGAATAGGTGCGACAGCCATACGCCAGCGCTATCCGAAATTTGCCGACCGGGATAAAATCGCCAGCATTATGGAACAATATCATTCTCCGCATTGTGTGCAGCCGTATTGCACCTATATGGATCCGCATAACGAATACCTGAACCTTGCTTCGTTATTCGGAATACCGGCGGCACTTTGCTGTTTCGCCTTCTGGCTACTACAAAAAAAACAAGGCCGTTATGCCTTGAAACTGTTTATTCTGGCAGTGCTGTTTTGCTGTCTCTGGGATGACCTGTTGAGTAAACGCTGGCTCTGGATTACCCTAGCGATTATGGTGCTGAATGGTCAGCAGAGGAATACGTCAGACCCATAAATAAACGTAGAACTAGAGACGAAGGCAATAAGAATAAAAGATATTTGCTAAGATGCGAAAATAGCCCCCCCCAAGAAAAAAACGCCGCTGGAACAAATAGCGCCGCTGGATGGACAGCGTGGCCGACAGAGTGTCTTTCAGATGCGTTTGTTTCCATTGCTGGCTAGAGATGCGGTATTGCATTAACGCCTCCGGAAGATTGGCTAATGAATACCTCTCCAGAGCTCGCATCAGGAAATCGTAGTCTTCGCAGCTACGAAAAGATTCGTTGTATTGCCCAATCTTGCTTAAGAGGCTACGGCGGAGCAGTAGGCTGGGGTGAGCAAATGGATTAGCGGAGAGCGACTGACGCAGGATTTTTGGTGGCGTGCACTCATAACCGCGCCGGGCAATAACCCGACCCTCTTCATTGATGATTTCCAAAGCGCTGCCTACGCCTTGTAATTCTGAGTGACTCCGCAGGTAGGCGACTTGCAGCGCCAGCCGCTCTGGCTTGGCCAAGTCGTCGCTGTCCATAATCGCGAGATATTCGCTCGCTGGCGAGACGTTCTCAAAGAGCAGGTTGCGGGAGTAGGGCACACCGCGATTTTGGGCATTGCGGAACAACCGCAGACGCGGGTCTGCAGCTGCTAGGCGCTGCAGGATTTTCCAGCTGTCATCTAGCGACGCATCATCTACTAGCAATAACTCAAAATGGGTATATGTCTGCGCCTGAATGGAGGCAATGGCAGCCTCTAGATAACGCGAAGCGTTATATACGGGCATCAGTACAGATACTTGGGGGGGGGTATTCGACACGGCATCCTCAGGGTTGGGCTACGGCATCCTCAG
>CAZUCG010000677.1:0-1676 GCA_964619145.1 uncultured Lentisphaeraceae bacterium
GCTAAATTCCGTTCCATAACTGACAAGATTTCCGGCGTGTACATCGCGGCAAGGATAACCCGGGGATTCCTGGGCAAGGCGCTCACGAGGACCGTCTCGTCCTCTTCAAGATTGGGATACAAGGTGGCCTTGCAATCTTTGCCTTCTAAACGAGATAACATCTCCAGACGTTCGTGCATAGTGACGAAGAAACTCCGCATTGGGCTGTACGACTCCTTGTAAGCCCGGCGATAATAATCATCCTCGATTTTCTGGTAATTCTGACTGCTATCCTCCAACATTTTTCCATAGACGTAGTAGGCTGGTCCTTCCAGACCAGGCAATTCTCCGTGACCACAACGGTAGATGCCGCGGACGCCATTTTCAATGAACAGCCGTACTTGTTCGGCACAGAAGCGCGGCGTGCGCTTGGGGGTCAGACCAGTAATCTGATACCAGCCCCAATTATAGATATAGACCATAAAGCCAAGCGGGACGTCGATAGTCTTCCATTCCTCGAAAAACGCCGGCGTATATCGGCACAGCTCAATCATCACATTGGGCGGGAAGCTCTTAAAAGTCCTGGGGATGTTGAAATTGGGTGGATAGCAGATAATCAGCATCTTCTTGTCTGGATACTCTTTATAGAGTCGCTCGGCCAATGCACGATGCAGTATCCAGGTCTTCTCACCAAAATCCTCAACCCCGGCAAATTTCTTGCACTCCTCGCAGCAACAGGCCACATAGCCGTCAGTCTGCGCGACCTCGATCATCCCGGCCCCGGCCTGCAGCTTCTTCACCGCTTCAGCATAGATCAATTCCTGAACCGCGGGATTCGAGATACAGAGGTGATTGCCGGTCGTGTCGCGTGAACCCGACGCCGACATAATAAAATATTCCGGATTGCTCTTACCGTACTTTTCCTTGGGAACCGCATCATAGTAAGAATGCCCACCGTAAGTCTGAATTTCACCGGGTCCGTAGTCGTTAATCGCATAGTCATAGAGCATCGTGGCGTGACGGCCACTGGAAAAACCCAGTTTGGGTAAGACCATTTGGGTCAGGCTGTCGGGAATTTCAGCAGAGCCGAGCTGCACGAAGTCAATGCCTACTGCCCCTGGCTGCAAGAAACGCACTTGCAGAACATTTTCCATAAATACCGTCAACGCTTTCAAGGAGCCCAGGATATAACTGCGGGAACCGCTTTCTGGCTTGTTACTGCCAAAACGATGTCGATCATTGCCTACCACAAAAATATTGCCATTGCGCTCAGCAATCAAACCCTCAAAATCCTTCAACGCCTCGAATTTCAAACCCGCTTGCCGGGCAGCCGCGGTCTGGCCAATGAAAATGGCCGGCAAGTTCGCGTCACGTTTGCTCTCAACAACAATCGGGAAATCTAGCCCGAGAGATTCCGTAAATGCCTGTTGCAAAATATTCGCGCCCGGCCGTAAATGAACAACCAAACCGGGATTGGGATAACTGTCCGGCAAGACAATTTGATAACGCGAGTCAGAGTTGAAAATCAAAGCCCGCAATTGCGGCAAGGCCAAAAAGAATACACTGATGACCGCTAAACAAATTTTTCGCATACCCATTTTCTCCTGATTGCTCTTTTTCTTTTGGGGGGGGATAAGGTAAAATATAAGCATCGACAACATAAATATTCGAGGACTTCTCAAGGCGGCAATAACGCT
>CAZUCG010000678.1:0-1674 GCA_964619145.1 uncultured Lentisphaeraceae bacterium
CACCTTTAAGAAATACACCCACCTCAAGTAAAGAGTATGCCCTGCAGCCTGCATTCTTTTTGGACGTGGTCTAGTTAGGTAGCAGCAGTCGGGGTTATTGTCGCAAAAAAGATAGCAGCTCGTGGATAAGTTGTCGTCGCCAATCGAGCGAGGAGAAGTTATGATTTGCGCCGACGAGGGTGCGAAAAGTTGCCGGTAAGTTATTTTCTTGGGCGTGTCCGTGATAATATTTTTCGGCCGGCTGTGCGTCTGGGTCTTCGCTGCCATAAATGAACAATGTCGGCAAGTCTGGGCGCAGATTGTGTAAATGGGTCTTCGGGGCCTTGTTGATGTCTTTGCGGCCTTCTTGGGCAGCGGCTTTGATCCCGGAAAGGGTTTTTGGGGTTACGGCTGGGCCCTCTTTTTTGCGGTTTTCACCGCGCCTGAACAATGGCCCTAAAATAACTTTCAGGACTTGCTTCAGGCGGACATCGCCACTAAATAGCCGTTTCCAAGTATCACCTTGGCAGGCTTTTTGCCAGTAAACCTGCAGGAAATGGACGGTGCGGTTCAAGTCTCGAGCGAAAGTATCGCCATCGGAAAATGGATATACCGAGAGCAGCAGCAGCTTCTTGGCCTCAGGCAGACGTTTCAGGGTGCCGATGATGACATTGGCGCCAGAGCACAATCCCAGGTAGAGTATTTTTTTGTGGCCGAGGTGTTTTTTCAATGCTTGGGTAGCGGCGCATAGGTCATCGGCCATAGTTAATAGGGTGGTCTCCAAGCCCTCACCTTCGCTTTCGCCGCGACCGCCGAAATCGAAGCGCAGCACTGCGTAGCCGGCAGCTGCTAGGGCGCGAGCCAACTCGGTCAGTAAATTCGCCGGCCCGCAGCGGTTGCCGCTCCAGCCGTGACTGAAGATAACCGCTTCTTGGCAGCGCCCCTGGGCAGGCAGATGCAGTATGCCGTGCAGTCGTCTAGTCCCAGCAGTAAAGGAAAAGATTTCCTCATTAGTGCTATTACTATTTGTCATTTTGGCTGGCGAGCAGTCTGGCATAGTCATTCCACCGGATAATGTTGAGCGAGAAACTGTTGCTGCTTTTGCAGGGCAAAGCGCGCGGGTGGGCCATCCCGGAGCACGAAGTTATGGTCGCCGTTGGGGACCAGCACATAGCGGTAGTCTTTGCCTAAGCGACGCAGCTCGCTGATTAAATCAGCGTGGCTGAGATGGAAGACGCTGCCGTCATAACCGCCGCCCATAAACAGCAGCAATTTGGCCTGGATGCGCTCCGCGTTGTGGACGATGCTGCGTTTCTTTAGGCCTTGCAGCTGTTTGCCCACCGGCTGATTGCAGAAGTCCTCCCAGGATAGCCAGTTGTTCGCGCCGCAGCGCATCCGGTCCCAGTAATAGCGCTGAGGGTTCACCAGCCAAGCGTCATAGCTGACCACGGCCTTGGCGCTTGCGCCGGCTCGAGCGACTGTCAGCAGACCCACACCGGCACCGAAACTATGCCCGAGCATAGCGAATTCGCCTGGTTTTACATAAGGGAGTTGCCAAGCCGCGGAGAGCATCGCCAAGCAGTCATCTACTTCGCCGTCTAAATTCTCAATTTCGCCCTCGCTGACGAGTTCCTGCCCATTGATAGGCACTTGCATCTGGAATAGCGGCTCGCCTCGCATAGCGGGGGCGATAAC
>CAZUCG010000679.1:0-1673 GCA_964619145.1 uncultured Lentisphaeraceae bacterium
TTGCCGGTCGCGCTGTCTTCGCCAATCTGCAATTCGCCGTGCACAGCTGCCAAAGAGCTGTCGCGTGGAGGTTCGGCCGGCGCGGTAGCCTTTTCCGGATATGCTTTTTGCCACAAAGCGGTGAATTCATTATACGGTAGGAATACCCCGCGCTTGTCTTTCTCGAACGTCTCCCAGAGACGATTGTAGGGGATATAGATGTTCTTTTCCGGTGGCGCCGACAGTTGTTCTTGCGCGCCCAACGGCCACATCGCTCCAGCGAGGATAAATAACGCCAGAAAAATCGACAGTCTTTTCGATAGCATAGTTTTCTCCATCTCATTTGCTTGGCAAAGCGGGCGAAAACGACTCAGACCCGAACAGGCTAAGCGCCTGATATACTATAAGTGCCAAAACGCAATCTGCAGCTCGGCCTTTGAGGGAAAATTGGTACTCGCTCAATTCGTACGATTGCCGCTGGCAGTGCTCTTGCACTTTGTCTAGGCCACCGAGCAACAGGCTGTCGTGGCTAAAAATACGGCACCGCCAACCCCTCGTAATTGCGGTACACGACTTGACCAGCAGAATTTTTTCCCAAAGTCACCTCTGGCTCCAGGCGGACCTTGCCAGCACCGTGCGGTAAGTCAAAAGCATACGCCGGCAGAGCCAAGCCGCTGATTTTGCCCCGCAGCGCATCAAGCAACTCCAAGCCCTTCTGAACGCCGGTGCGGAAATGGGTGGTGCCCTCAATGGGATCGCCGTGAAAGAGGTAATATGGCTTGATTTTTATCCGCAACAGACCAAGCAGGAGTTCGCTCAGCGTTTCCGGAGTGTCGTTTATCCCTTTCAACAGTACAGTCTGATTGAGCACCGGGATGCCAGCTCGCAGCAGGTTGTCGGCCGCCTGAGCGGCTTCTGCAGTCAATTCTTGGGCGTGGTTGAAATGGGTCGCCAGCCAGGCCGTCTTGCCGCTGCCCAGCAATTCACAGAAGTTCTTAGTCAAGCGTTGTGGCATTGTCACCGGCAGACGGCTGCCAAAACGCAGGCGCTCGACATTCGGCACAGCGCTGAATTCCGCAATAATCTCCGCCAGGGTCTCTTCTGGCAGTAGCAGCGGGTCGCCGCCAGAAATAAGCACTTCGTGAAGAGCTGGCTGGCGGCGCATATACTCAGCCGCGGCCTGTATCTCGCTGCGGCTGGGACTGCCCATTGTCAAGCCCCAATGTCGTTTGCGCATACAATGGCGGCAGTGCACCGCACAGTAATTGCCGGTGATAAATAGCGCCCGGTCAGGATAGCGATGCACGAGCCGCGAGACCGGCGACCGGCGTTCTTCGTCTAAGGCATCCGGTTCACCTCCGTCATTATGCAATTCTGCCGGGTCGGGCAGGCATTGCCGCAAAATAGGGTCGGCTAGGTTATTGCTCCGTGCTAGAGACAAGTAATAGGGGGTAATCAGTAACGGATAACGGGCTTGGACTGCCTGCCGGCTGGCCAGCTCTTCCGCTGGCAGGGACAGTAACTCCCAGAGTTGTTCTAGGCAACTCAGCGAATTCGCCCGTTGCCAATGCCAATCCTGCCATTGCTCACTTGCTATTTCCTTGAATAATTGCATTTCGTATCCCAAATAAACGGCTGCCGCACCAGTACACGTAGAACTCAAACAAATAAATATATTGGACCTCCGCGACATG
>CAZUCG010000680.1:0-1671 GCA_964619145.1 uncultured Lentisphaeraceae bacterium
TTACTAGCGTTAGCGAGCCCGCGTCCCAGATATCATTCAAGACCTTGTCGGAGCAATTGAACGAGCCATGTGAGGTAATTTCTCGGTTGGGAATGCGGCCGTGGATATTTTCGACAATTACCTTCCCTTTTAAGTTACTGCCAATGAGCATAATATAACGAAATCCACGTGGTGTGGCCGGCATCCAGACATCTTTTTTGCCGCTGAGAATCAGGGTAGTGGCGTTTCGTCTGCCATTGCAGTAAGCTACTACTTCGCCATTGATGCAGTGTTCGCCACAGATCACTGTCAAGACATCACCTTCAGCACCAGTCAGCATTAAGTTTGGGAAGCCATACAGAGTGCGTCCGAAGTCGTAAACAACGAAGTTTTTATCGATCAGCACGAAGGTAGAATCGGTCGTCATTTTGCCTGGCGGCTGCTTATGAGCGAAAAAATTATAAGCTGTCAATGCGACGCTGACATCCCAAGCGGGGTTTTTGGCCAGCAGATATTCATTACTATCGAGCTTATCGACTTCGATAATAGGGTGGAAAAATGCAAGTGAAGTCTTCAGTGGTCCCGCTTGCGCCCAAGCCTCGGCCGATTTTTCTTGTGGTTGTCTTCTAAGCAGCAACGAGCCGTTGGGCGCGTCTTGCCAGATGATGGTCATACCGGCGCCGTGGCTGGCACAATCCTGCGCCCAGAGCAATCGATTCCAGCCTTTTCGTAATTCGATTTTTAAATTAGATGGGCCGTATTCGTCTATACTTAACCTGCGCTCGCCGCGAGTTGTTGGCGCGGTGTGCACTGGTGTGGGTTCGACTGCCTGTTCGGCGACCAGGCTGTCATTTAGATAAAATTTGTAGGGGCGGTCGCAAAAACAGTCGATGCTTTGTAAGCAGTCTTTTTCCGAGTGCAGGTAGGCCTCGGCGACATATATCCCCGGGCCGAATTTTTTGCTCAGCTTCCGGAAATTGACCCATAGCAACTGTCTGATTTGTCGGCAACTGCCGACGTACGGCACCTTTTCCCAGGCGCTGTTCTCGATGATGTCATTAGGATTCGGGGCCGGCTCGAGCAATTTTTTGCCATTTTCGGCTGAATCCAAAGCAACTGGTCGGTACCAGATAGTTTTTACCATCGGCTCTTGGTGTTCGCCATCGGCTGTCGAGGTTCTGTGTCCGCCTGCCAGTTCCATCTGCTGCCAATTATGCGGATAGCGTTGGAAGTCTAGAATTTCCACGCTTGGTGCGCCCAGGCCTTGGATTATTCCTGGGGCGATGTAGCAATCAGCAATCAGGCATTTCCATTCTTCATTGCTCCAGATTAACGGCTGGTCATTGATTTGTAACTGGGCCCAGAACCCGCTGTGCTTCTTCCGAACGCCGCTTAGGGGTGCGTTGGCGTTAAAAGCCTGCACTGCGATTTGGTTATTGCCTACTTGCAGCAAATAGTTAATATTGACACAGTAAATATAGCTGTTATCGTTAGGGTTAGCAGTAGGTCCAGAAGCACAGTGCTGCCCATTGATAAAAAGGTGGAAGGCGGTGCGAGCGGTAATCCACATCTCGGCCTTGCCAGGCATTTCATTAATACTGAAGTCCCGTCGGTAGAATTGATGGGATTCCTGATTAAGATTATGTTCTGGCAGCCATATCCACTGGCCAACAATGGGGTCAGGCAGCGTTA
>CAZUCG010000681.1:0-1667 GCA_964619145.1 uncultured Lentisphaeraceae bacterium
AACAACTGGAAGACTTAGAGCTCTTCAAAAAACTATCTCGGCCGGAAAAGCGTCCCAAAGTTGATGAGAGGAGGATGGACGCGCAGGAGAAAAAACTATCCGACCTTATTGAAATCTATCACGAGTTGGGAGAAAAATTGCGCGAGCGGAAGACTTTGAACAGTGAGACCGACGAGAAAATCAAGCGCAAGAATCAGCGCCAGGTTGGTAGATTGGACAAGGATATCAAGAAGCTGAAGAAGAAATTGATCAAGGAGGCTCAGCAGTTGCGTCGGCCCTTAGATAGCAAATATGAAGATTATATGAAAGAAAAAGAGGACTACGATAAAAAAATCGAGGAAGCCGAAAAAAGCAACAACGAGCGTAAAGTTGAAAAGTTGGCCCAGGAATTTGCCCGGAAAGGCAACCGTATTGAGGGCATCAAGACTCAGATTGACTGCATAAATTATTATCTGTTCTGGGATGAGTTCACCGGGAAGTAAGCCGCAAAATAGCCGAACCGAGGATTAAAACACTCGGTATTGGGGCCGGACCTAGGTTGGACTTTGTGGATGTATTGACCAATAGAAAAGCTTGATACTCACCACTCACCACTCACCACTCTCGCGGTCTTGCACTGGCCAGTATTGATATGCTGGTGTCTCGTACGGGTGTGAGTCTTTCAGGGCCTTAATGACTATCGGCAGAGAAGATTCCGATAGCACTAGTTCGACTTTCCATTCTACGACGCGTTCTACTTGTCCGACGCTGCCCAGAAACGGCTGAGCGCCTGGGCGCGGGCGGAATTGTCCGCAGCCTTGGCTTTGGAACGCGCAGCAGTCGTAATTGCCCAGCCGGCCAGCGCCGGCGGCAAACATCGCGTCCTTGACGCTTTCGAGATGACTTTCCGGGATATAGACCTCGAGACGCAAAAGTCGTTCAGGCATAATTTATTTCTCCTGCAACCAAGGGCCGGCGTCAGTAAAGACGTGCGAGTTCTGCCAGCCTAATTTGTGGGCTTGGGCGATATTGTTATGGTTATCATCTAGGTAGAGGTCAGGCACTCCGAAACGCTCCTCAAAATAATAATATATTTCCGGGTCTGGTTTCATAAAACCGGCCTCGTAGCTATATACTGCGTCGGTGATGTGGGCAGCAAATGATATCTTGCGCCAGACCTCATCGGCGTGCACGCAAGAGGTGTTAGAGAAGAAAATGACACGATAGCCCTGGTGGCGGACCCAGCGGGCGATCAATTCGGCCATACCGGGCACTTCTTCGCCGATGATGCCCCTGAACTGCTGCCAGCATTGCTCGTCTGGCAATTGTTGCAACTCAGGCATAGCCTGGCGGATGCGACTCAGCCATTCTGCGGCCGTGATCTTTCCGCATTCGAATTCGCGCTCGATAGCCGCCAAGGCGGCTGGCTCGGTAATCAAGCCATAGCGGTCAAAAAAAGCCTGCCGAGATATTTGCAAGCAGACTCCGCCGATGTCCAGGGCGATAGTTTTGTGGGTCATTCAGTGCTCCGAGTCTGGGATAGATGGGTTGTTGCAGAGACGCTTGAGGCGGTCCGCAGTTGTGAGTGGACAAGCATAACCCAACCGAGGTATTGCCGAGAGGGAGGAAATCTTTTCTCCTGACTGCCAGTATCAGTTGCGCCATTGGCGCTTTCGGGTTATATTATA
>CAZUCG010000682.1:0-1665 GCA_964619145.1 uncultured Lentisphaeraceae bacterium
GACTTCCCCCCCCAGCCTTGGGATATCGTTTTTTCCCCGCACATTAATCGCTTCAATGGTATTGCCCAGCCACAATTGCGACTGCACGATGTACAGGCTATGAAATGACCGGCCAACCCCAAGACTAAGCAAGAGTTTTGCGAGCAAAGAGAGGGATTTTTATCGAACCTGAGGCAATTTAGTGCCTCGAAAAACGTTCTTTGAGTGTGTCTGAGAGCAAATTTTGACAAGGAGAGCACCAATGGATTTCGAGAACGCAAAGCGGCCGATTTTCTGGTTATTGGTCTTAGGCAATATACTGTTTTTTGTCGCCGCCCTATACAGTTATATTGATGTCAGCAGCCTGCGGGAACAATTATCGGAGACAGCCACTGCTCGGGATTTGGCGATGGTGGAGAAAGAAGAGCTGAAGAACGAGAATATCCGCCTGAAGACAATCTCTGCCAACAAGCCCTTGCTGGCCGCCAGCGATAATACAGACTTGGCAAAATTAGAGCAATTGCTCGATATGCGTGATGCCGAACTGGCCGAGCTGAAAAAACATCTCGAGAGCAATAGCCCGCCTGACAATGCCTCGCAAGAGAGGAACACTAATCGCAACAACCGAGGCGATATGCAGGGCCGAATGGAGCGCCTCAAGGAGGAAAATCCTGAAGAGTACGCCCGCATCCAGAACTTCCGCGAAGAAATGCAGCAACGCAATCAAGACCGCATTGCCAACCGGGATAACTTCTTCAAGAATCTTGATGTCTCTGGGATGACTGCCCAACAACGCGAGACTTTGGCCAAGTACCGCGATCTGCTTTCCGCCAGTGACGAGCTGATGAGCGCCGGTTATAACGCAAACCGTGACCTCCTGCGGGAGAACTTCCAGGCCCTGCGAGAAATGCGGGATTCCGTGCAGGACCTGCTGCTAAGCAATTTGGCCGAAAGTAACGGCATAAGTCCCACTACCTTGTCTAATAATGTGAAAGACATTATGGAAATAACTGGCGGCAGCGGCCGCGGGGGACAAGGCGGCGGTAGAACGAGACGTTAAGCATAATTTTGCTGGTTGCTGAATTTACTAAAACCACGGACGAGACTACTGCCCGTGGTTTTTTATATTACCCACCCAGAAAATTGCCCTCCCGCCTCCCGCGCAATAACTGCACTCGCCACGGCGCACGACAATGCCCTCGTTTCAACTATCAACTCGCCGCACCAACCATAACTAAGACAGAAAGATATTTTGATGTTTGTTGAAGATAACAGTATTATCGATTATTTTGGCAATAATGAAATGTGCTTAGGCATCGCAGTGAAAGGCGGTGCTGAGCGCTTACAAGTCCAAGGCGTGCTCCCTCAGCCCAGCAAAGTAGCTGCCAAGCAAGTCCTGACTATCCACGGAACTGTCAAAAAAGATTATATCACCGCGTTGGCGCTGCTGCAGGAACGCATCCAAGAGACGATGGCCGAAATTGATATCGAGCTGCTCTGGCAGGACCTCTTAGAACGCACTACCGGTAACCTGACCCTCGAAAATATCTGCCAGAATTATTTTGCCGCCGCCGAGCCGGTACAACTCTCAGCTATGGCCCGCAAGCTGATCGCCGACAACTTGTATTTCCAACGCCAAGGCCGGGAATTCATCCCCCGAACATCTGAGGGCATCGCCGAATTAGA
>CAZUCG010000683.1:0-1653 GCA_964619145.1 uncultured Lentisphaeraceae bacterium
TTCACAGCTGTTGGTGATCAGGCGATGACCATCCGGAGAAATGCCGAAGTGGCTGGCATTACAATGGACGGATTGATGCAGCAGGCGCTCTTCCGGATGCATCAGATAAATCGAAGACTGCACCCGTGTGCCGAGCAAGGACAGCCCATCAGTTCCAACGCCGCTGTTTAATTCCAGATTGGCAAAATCATAGGGCGTAAAATATCCCGTTTCCAGGAATTTAGTCTCCGAAGCAACGCCATTTTCGCTGACGCCCCATCGGTAGATTCGGCGAGCGCTTTGAGTGAAGATCAGGCTGCCGTCGGCGTTCATACGGGCATCGTTGAGCGAATAGCTGTGGCCGAGTGAACCGGCATAACTGCCGCGATTTTTATCCCAGAATTGGCAGGAGTGGAAATCACTCGTTTTGCTTTCCGTGCCCATTTCGGTCTCGACGGTGACGATTGTACTGCCCCTTCCGGTCAAAATATGACCGCCATTCGGGGTCACGGCCAAGGCTGTGATCGTTCCTTGTGCTGGCGGCACATCCAGCCAGTGCGTCAGCAGGCCGCCGGAATTATAGATCCAGACGGCATTGCCGCCATTATTGGCGGTGGCCACCAGCATACTGCCGTCCGAGGGCAGGCTTAGCGCAGTCGGTTGATACGGAAAGTAATACTCCACCAGCGCGGTTGCTTCGGTGCCGGTATCCCAACGGGCCAGGCGTTTATCGCCTGAGAGGACGACCATCTGCGTTCCCTGAAAATATGCTGCCACTGGTGGTCTGGCAAAGGCCGAATAAGTCATCGTCAGGTTGCCGTTGCTACGGTTGAGCAGCAGTAGCCGGCGGTCTTCACCGCCGCTGATGACTTGGCTGGCATTGACGGCGACGCAAGTTATTTCCCCTGCGTGCAGTGGCTTTGTCCAGACAATCTGATTGGCATCCAGATCGAACAGCGTTACTGCACCCAGATTATCGCCCAGGACCAACAGGCCGGAATACAGGCCTGCTGCGGTAAATACCGCATCGTGCTGATATTCGGCTGTCTGGTCATAACCGCTTGTTGCGGCATTGTAGACCCATTGAGCGACGCGCCCGTCCCGACCCAGACTGAGCAGTTGCGTATTGTTACGCCAATAGACTCCGCTGACCGGGCGCTGATGCGCGGCCAGAACGGCGGTCAGGGCATACTGCGTCGTCGTTGCTCCGACTTGGTAGATAGCAACGGCGCCGGAAGAATAGCCGACAGCCAGTTGTTGCCCATTGGGGGAGTAAGCTAGTGCCCCGACGTCACCGCCTGGAGTAATCGCAGTGCGGTTCCAGCGCGCTTCCGCTCCATGTACGAAAATTGTAGTTCGAGCCGTTTTTGTCACGTTATCTGAGGTATAGGCAGCGGTGACTTGGATTTCTCCAGGTGGGGCATTCGGCAGGACCATCACGTTGTTGCCGCTGATGCGCAGATACTGCGGCGTCGGTGTCGTCAGAACCACGTTTGAGGTTACTTTTTCAGTGTAGCCATCGCTGAATTCTGCCGTATAGGCAATCGGTGTTAACACGCCGGGCACCAGGGAGATTTCATTTGGATTGGCTTGCAGAGCCACGAGGGTGCTGCTGCCGACAGTCAGCGTTGCGGATGCACTTACCGTGTAGCCGCCTTCGGTATAGACGGCTTC
>CAZUCG010000684.1:0-1652 GCA_964619145.1 uncultured Lentisphaeraceae bacterium
AAAAAAGCAAAAATGACAAAATAACGATGTTGCAACAAAGACATTTTCATTTCCATTATTGTGAATTATTTGATTAACCAGAGATATTGTCAACGCTCCAAAGCGCTTAGCACTGCCTCGGATGCTGGGCCAAAGCCGCATTACCGTAGCGCGGGTCGTAGCTTACTTCCAGCCCGAGCCAAGGCGGCAGCGGGAAAGGGGTGTCTTCATCGGGCAACTCAATTTCCGCCGTCAGCAGACCGTGATTGCGGCCGAAATACTCATCAATTTCCCAGACAAAGCCTTGATAAGGCAAATAGTAGCGAGTCTTCTCCACAATGCGCGTAGCGCAGAACTCGCGCAAGAGCTCTTCGCCGTCAGCGTATGGGATGTTGAATTCAAATTCTCGACGGGTAATGCCCTCGGTCTGGCCCTTGATGCTTAGCAATGCCTGGCCGTCAATCAGCCGCACCCGTAAGACAAAATTTGCGGCGTCACTGAAATAGCCCTGCCGAATAGGATGGCCCGTACCACAACTCTGCCGCCAAGAACTATCTGCCAGCAGGTATTTCCGCTCAATTTCTAAAATCATAAAGTTCTCTTCAGCGTAATTTCAAGATTATCAGCAGCAATAGCGGCGTTAGAATCGTCTGCAGCAGCATAAAGCGAATCACCACTTGGGTGTCTGACCAGGCTAAGTTCTTACGGCAGTGGTCGTGCATCGGGCAGCGCATCCGATGTAACATCCGCACCATCCACAGCTGCCGGGCCGCATCCTCATCACTGGCAAATCTCTCCGGATGGATAGCATTAGGGATGTTCCGCAACGGCGGTCTGATATCGTAGCCACACTTACGCAATGACCGGAAAAACACCAGCTTCAACAACCCGGCCCCGCCATTGATGAACAAAATCGTGGCCACCGCCAGATATAAGAAAGGATTGCCGGCCACCAGCACCGCGATGCCCAACAGCAAGCCTAAAAAACGCGAGCCGGCATCACCCATCATCACCGCACTAGGACCGGCGTTATGCCAAATATAGCCCGCTAAGCTACCGGCCGCAGTGAAGATCATAATCGCCCAGTAGGCGCCTTCTGGCTCGTGCGGAATCAGCAGGTATTTGGCAATATTAACGTGCCCCAGCACACCATAAAGGAACGCTCCTAGGCCAAATAAGGACAACAAGGTCAGCGAACCTGCCAGGCCATCCACACCGTCACTGCAATTAACCACATTGATGCTCAACCACAACAGCGCTGTCGCCAAGGGCAAATACGACCAGAATGGCAGCAGGAACGCCCCGCCAGGTTGGCTGCCCTTGATGATGGGCAGCCAAATCTGCATCGGCGCGGCGCCACTGAGAATGAATACGACCGCCAGGCAAATGCCGGCATCCCAAAGGCCTTTTTTGCATTCGCCCCAACTGCCGCGGCTAGCGTCATCACAGTAACCGGTCAGCATACTAATCACCAAACAACCGGCAACGCCCCATAATTTCCCCGACGCAGGCAAAACCACACCTAGGCAGAGCAGAAAAATCAGCACGAAAATCAGCCCTGCGCCAGTGGGTTTGCCTCGCGCTCGTTCCGAGCCGGCGACAAAACTCTTACCCCGATCGTGGGGCAACAGATGCCATCATCGCGGCAGCATCCAGACTGTCAGCAGCGCACT
>CAZUCG010000685.1:0-1649 GCA_964619145.1 uncultured Lentisphaeraceae bacterium
GGTACTCTCGCTGTATAGCGGCATCCAGAACGGCACGGATAGATTTCCGGCTTTGTCTTTGGCTGAACAGCGGAACCATTGCAGACCCGAGAACTTCTGTCGCAAGAGCTGCAAATCGGCACTGGAATTAGTCTCTTGTTGAGCGTAACTGTGGCTCCAGAGGTCTTTGCCAGCCGGATCAACAGCCGTCACTTCCAATGAAGCGACGCCGTTGGCGTCAAACGCGGCCCATTTCAGCAAATCGGGTTTGCTCTGATCTTCAGGTAAGCCGTGGATAAACAGATCATCCAGGGCCAGTAAGTCGCGTGCCGCGACCTTCCGACGACGGAATTGCAGGCTTTTA
The DNA here is from genome assembly GCA_964619145.1 of uncultured Lentisphaeraceae bacterium. GTDB lineage: Bacteria > Verrucomicrobiota > Lentisphaeria > Oligosphaerales > Oligosphaeraceae > JAAZIZ01. The sequence continues at coordinate 344 of CAZUCG010000685.1, forward strand.
ATGCGCAGCTTGGCTAGATTTTCGGTCGTAATGCCGCAGTCCAGGAGCATTTTGTGGATATCGAAGCTGAAGTTCTGCCAGGTCTGTGCTTGCCAAGTATAAGTCTGGTACCAGTTCAACTCTGGGAGCCGGCGCCGCGGATTTCCCAAGGTAATGGTATATGTTTTGTCATCAGTAGTTTCTAACAAGACCTGTATCGACATATCTTCGTTCACTGTTTGCAGCCGCAGCCGGAATGACAAGCAGGGATAGCGAGAGACTTGCCAATCCACGGGCAGAACTATGCTGGAATTCCCGCGCAGGGCGAGGCAGGTCAGGAATGGCGATTGACCCAATTGATGCTCAATATCAAGATCAACCTTGCGTTCAGGTGGATTAGTCGCGAATACGACCTCAGTGTTGCGGTGTCCGTCCCAGTTATGGCTGACTTTGACGCTGGAGGCGAAGTCGAGAGCATACCAGGACGGCCCAACTTTGTCAGCCGCATAATCGATTTTTATCGGTACAGTATGTTTTGCCGACGAATTGCCGGCGCCATCCTGTAAATTATCGATCGTGAAATCGAGTACATCGCCGTCTTTGCTCTGAGAAAGGACATTCTGAAATATGAACGGGTAATTCAGAATCAGCGTATCATTCTGCACGGTGTGTGAATATTCGCTGCTCCAAGTAGGTATCTTTAAGGCCTGCCCTTGCAGCTGGAACTTTGCCAAATCAATGCTCCAGGGTGCACCGCCGGCATTATTTAAGGTCACTCGCAAAACAGTGCCATTATGGCTAGGATAGTCGGACTTAGCAATTTGATGCGTGATTTTCAGCGGCTGGCGGTCGAGCAGGAAAGGCACGTCACTGACCGCCGACTCCAGTCCCAGGCTGTCTGCCGCCTTGAACAACAGGTGATAGACGCCGTCGGTCAATTCAGCGAACGCCGGCGTAATGGCCTGCCCAGGTGTGTGGCGTTGCCAATTTATCCCCGCTTGTTCGTCTGCTGACAGTTGCCAAAAAGGCTTGTCACTCGGCTGCAAGGCAGAAAACACCGCTGCCACGCCATCTGGATCAATATATTCTGGAGTACAAGTCAGTTGCCCGACCTCGCGGACGGCTGGACCGAAAACCAGGTCATCGAAATGTATTTCGCTGTATAACCCGGTCTGGTCGACGCCACTGTGTGAACGCAGCTGAAAATAATCAGGCCAGAAACGCATTGCTGAATAAGGCTTGCGCACAAATGCATCGTGCATTAGGATGCTTCTCCGCCCTCCTTTCTGTTATGGGGTTTAGACACTTCTGAAAGTTGAGATACAAA
>CAZUCG010000686.1:0-1648 GCA_964619145.1 uncultured Lentisphaeraceae bacterium
ATCTCCAAACGGTCGTCCGGACGATGAAAGCTATGGCCGCTTCGAGCATCGGACAGTACGAGCAATCGGTGCGCGCCTTGGGCGACTACTATCGAGCCGTGCAGCTGGGGCTGGGAGCCTGCTTTCGACATAGCGAGCTTTCTTCTGTGCCGCTCGAACCGGAAAACGAGACACGTGCAGTCGGAGCCATCGTGTTTGGTTCAGATCAGGGACTCGTGGGCCAGTTCAACGACGTGGTCGCAGATTTTGCGATTAAGGCCCTAAATGCACTACCTGGCAAACCCTACGTCTGGGCAGTCGGCGAGCGCGTGTATGCACGCTTGGCAGACACAGAACTACCCCTAGAGGGCCTTTTCTCCGTGCCGGGTTCCGTCCAAGCCATTACCCCGTTGGTCGGGCAGATTCAGATTGAGAGTGAGGCACGTCGGGTCAAAGGAGGGGATGCGCGATTTTATGTCTTCCACAACCGTCCGCAATCTGGGGCGATCTACGAGCCGGTTGGACAGCGGTTGTTGCCGTTAGACCGGCAATGGCAACTAGATTTGCTCAAATCCCCTTGGCCGACCCAGCCACTGCCCGAGGTCCTGGGGGTCGGCAGCGGGACATTGCGTGCCCTTATCCGAGAATATCTGTTTATCTCGCTCTTTCGGGCTTGTGCCGAATCACTCGCGAGCGAAAATGCGAGCCGTTTGGCAGCGATGGAGCGGGCCGACAAGAACATCGATGAGCTGCTGCAAGATCTGAATGGTGCATTTTTTGGCTTGCGCCAGAGTGGCATTGATGCAGAGCTGTTCGACGTTATTTCTGGCTTTGAAACGCTCAGCGCAGAGAAAATCTGAAGACCGCGGGCAGATAATGTTGTGCGCCTATCCTACAGCAATAAGGAGAACTGGAAATACTCTCTCGCGGGCGAAAAGGCTTTGCTGAATTCAGCTTTCAGGGGACATACCGTTCGCTTTTCCGCCGTTAAATTACTGACTAATGGACAAAAGAGTGGCAATAGCTTTTTTCGTTCCAGGACAGTCGTCGCCAATTAACATCTCGTAACCCAAAAAGGAAAACACAGTATGCCGGATTTCGGAACCCCATTTTCAGGTTTAGCCAAAGACCGCAAATTGACCCAAGCGGAGTTAGTTCGCGCCATTCGCTTTATGATCGCTGCCGAGTATGAAGCCATCCAACTTTATATGCAGCTGGCCGAATCAACTGACAATCAACTGGCCATCGATGTCTTGACCGATATCGCCGACGAAGAACGGGTCCACGCCGGCGAATTCCTTCGCCTTCTAAAAGAGCTCGCTCCTGATGAAGACAAGTTCTACGCAGAAGGCGCAGCAGAGGTCGAGGAGGAATTGGCCAAAATGAAAAAATAGTCCACGTGAGGCAAAAATCATCACGGGCGATCTGCGTGTCGGGCGGGACTATCTCACGGCAGTGTACTCATTGCTGCTGACTGCCGGGCCCTATTCACAACAGCAAAAAGGCGCTGATATTCAGAATTTGATTTTTAATGGACCGACTTGGCATTCTGACTTGTTTTCTGATAATGCTGAGTTACTGTTTACAATAGCGTCCATATTGTCTGCTTGTGCTTTAACACCTTGGTTGCTGAAAAAACAAGCTGACCTGGACGCCTTGTTTTTTTACC
>CAZUCG010000687.1:0-1635 GCA_964619145.1 uncultured Lentisphaeraceae bacterium
GGGCGAAGGTTCAGCAGATCCTTCAGCATAAGGCCGGAAAGAAATTGTTTCATAATGCCATCGGAGAAGTCAACATTCATCAAGTTGGCAATTGGTCCCCAACCGTCTGGGCCGTGCCAGCCGGCAAAGCCGTAATCCAAACAGGTCTTGACCACTTGCGGGATAACAAGATCCTCAACGAGCGTATTGTCGTCAAGTAGTTGCAGCACATTAAGCTCCATTCCGCGGTGATTGAAGCTATAAACTGTGCGTGCTTCGGGATGGAGGCCCAGCCATTCCTGATGATATTGATTCTTGTAAAATGCGGTAAAACAGGATAGATAGCTGGCGCACCCGGCTTCCGCCAGCGTTCGGATGAGTTCGCGTACCTGAAAATTCGTCCAGGTCTGCCGTTGTCGAGTTTCATTGCCCGGGTGGGCATTGCGGCTACAGAAGAGGGGGGACAGTGGTTTTTCGCTGTCGAGCTTATCGTGCAGCAGGAAGAAGTCCGGTGACGAAAAGAGCAGACAGGCGATTTTCGGCACGAACCCAAGCGTCGTGAGGTAATCCGCGACGCCGTAATCCAGAACCGAGTTATCAAAGGCGAGGAGTTCCGTCCAAATCCAATGTTCAGCATTCATGATAAGGATTCCTTATTCTTGCCTGGCAGCGGCGATGATTTCGCAGGCGGCGAGTTTTCTGTTTTTTGACATTGATTATTTTTCGTAAACTTCGATTTCCGTAATTTTCGCGTTCGCTCCGAGTGTTTCCGTGATGTAACTCCGCAGCGCTTCTGCGCTTTGCGGCGCAAAGCGGTGTTCCTGAGCCACGCCTGAAGCATCGCTTTCAATGTCACTTCCACCGATATGATATGCTCCATCGGCAGCAATGGCACTGTGCTCCATGGTTTTTCCGGCGGGTGCTAAGCCACGAGCGCCTCGGGCAATGTTGACCGCCCAGCGGGCACCGGCACCAGCGGGAATGTCTAAACTGGATAGCGGGATGCGAAACTCACAGCTCCAGAATTCCGGCGGCGGTAAAACCAGCACCTTCACCCGGACACTGATAGACGCTGCTGGGCGCTGACGCATAATAATATCCTCGACCAAAATAGCCCCCCATCAAGCGTATCCAATGAACACCGTCAAAGCCAGGCTGAATATAGGTCGGCATCTAATCATAATAGTCACTGCCATAGAGTGCGGCGACCAAGCCATACTGGTTGAGATTGTTAGGGCACGCTATGCCTCAAGCCTTGTCCCGTGCTTTTGACAGCGCCGGCAGCAGCATGGAGGCGAGAACGGCAATGATGGCAACAGACTACCAGCAGTTAAATTAAAGTAAAATGTTTGCTGTGTTTCATGTGCTTACCCTTTCTTTTTTTCAAAAACTCTTACCACGGCGATCCCACGCGGGGGAACGGACAGAGTGAAACTACATTCACTCGACCGTTGCGATTCCCGTAATGGGAAACTACTGAGAATTTCCAGTTTCTCGTACGGTTTAGACAATGTGACAACGGGCATCAGGCGAGCCCATTCGGCGCGGTTTTCGATGCCGACATCGAAAATGCCGTTTCCCATGTAACGGCTGATCAGCGAACATTGCGGATCAGCAATTTCAGCAAAAATTATATCATTTTTGCGCATATCCCGG
>CAZUCG010000688.1:0-1610 GCA_964619145.1 uncultured Lentisphaeraceae bacterium
GTTGGGAATACGCGTCCCGCGCATTATCCACCATCTGGCGGATTGTTTTGAAATTATCATTGAGGACTTAGGACAAAGTGACATCTTGTTGACATCGGGAAAAATGAAACGCGACTATATGTTTCAGACAGTCGAGCAAGTCGCGCGTTTACACGTTTTAGGCGACCAAGCTGTGCGGATGGAGGAACTACCATTGCAGAAAGGTTTCACCAAGGGGCTATACGATTGGGAACGCGATTATTTCCGCGATAATATGCTGTCGGCGTTCCTTGGTGCGCCGGAACTCTGGAGTGCTACAGCCAGTGAATTCCGCGTTTTGCGCGATTTGTTGCTCAAGCAGCCACTCGTACCCATCCACCGTGATTTACAGAGCGCCAATGTCAAAGTCCAGGATGGACAAGCCTGGTTGATCGATTTTCAGGGTATGCGTCTAGGTTGTGCGGCTTACGATTTGGCCTCATTCCTCTATGACCCGTATCAATGTCACCCAGCCGAACTGCAAAAACTGGTCTGGGAGGAATACTGCCGGCAAGTACAGCTCTTGGGCGGCACGCCGCCACTGGAAAAAGTTATGCACGCTGCCGCCTGCCAGCGATTGATGCAGGCGCTAGGTGCTTATGGTAAACTCTGGCTCCAGGACGGCTTGGAATGGTATGCACAATTCATAACCCCGGCTTTCACGATGCTGGAGCGAGCAGCCCAGGCAGCCAAATTCAAGGCTTTCCAGAATATGGCTACCGAGGGGTTGAAAATCGTCCAGCAGAAGCTCCCGCAACATCTCCAGGGCAAAAAATAATTTAACCCTCGGCAGCATCTCGCGGCGCGAACGCTAACGGCTCTAGCTGACTTACGATCGGCTTCAGTGCTCGCCAAAGCGCTCCTCGAAGTTGGCTGCCACTCCCGGCGCTCGCAAGCGACCGCCAACAGACCGGAAGAACGGCAGTCCCCGGCGCTCGCAAGCGACCGCCAACAAAACGGCAGAGAGGCGGGTACGTTAGAGCGGTAACGCGCGCCAATTTGCCTTCCAGTTTTTGGCGTTGAAAAACAACACTTTTCTTTTCGGGCGAGCTCTAACTAAGCAGTTTACGCAAACGCTCTAGAATCAAAGACACGCCTTTCTCACCTAGTTCACGGCTGGCTTCGGCTGCGCTACGGACGTACCACTTTTCAGTCGAAAACAGCCCCATCTCGACTTCATCTGGGCAGAGGGCCATCATCAGCGACGTCTCACCGGCACCGGCGTGGTCGAACGGGAATTGGGCCAAGATATTCTCATCCATCAGCGGATGACATTGGATCCAGTTGAAGGGATTAGCATCTAGATCATCGTGAGCGGTATAGTACGTATCCATACTGTTGTCACCCCACCAGCCCTCACCACGAGTATGATCCAAGTACTCGAAGATGATCTGCTTGGCAGCTAGACGAAAAGCCAAATCAGTCGGCATACCGGCAGAAAAATTCTCACTTTGATGATGGACAAATGCGTGAATATTGCGGAATCCGACTCGCAGCAGGCCCAAGAAGATCTGCCGGGCCATTGGCAGCAAGACATTGGAATCCACGTTAATGGAGCCTTTTCCTTCCGGCTTCTCCACCGCAAAACTGCA
>CAZUCG010000689.1:0-1609 GCA_964619145.1 uncultured Lentisphaeraceae bacterium
ATTGCCAGTCTGGATCATCTTGACAGTGACGACGCGCTTTCTCAGACGTTGCAGATATCGCGCCATTACACCGACTGCGACCGTCTTGCCAATATTGGTGTCAATGCCAGTGACAAAATAAATATTCATAAGTTTCTTCCTGACTTGCGGGATATCATCGAGTGCAAATTATGGGCCTTGGCGGCATTTTCGGGCGACAATCCACAATGGGTGGTAACTGAGCGAAACACAGCCATCCTGCAAGCTGAAGTGCTGGCAGTAACGATGCGAAAAATCCAGCAGGTCCTTCCCGGTCCAAGTCTTTGCTGTTTTTATGCCATTTACGCCAGTTTCACGCAGATGCCGGAGCACTGCCAGTGGTGTAGGGAACGCCAGCACTCTTTGTTCTTCTTGGCCCAGCAACACGGAAAAGTGGTTCTTTTGCAGTAGCGCCACGAGCTCAGTCAGGCTGGGATAGTAGCGCGATCGGCCGGTCAGGGCGGCAATTTCCGGGAGGTTATTTGGTCCGAATGAACTGAAAGCAAGAATACCCTCATCTTTTGCTATCGCGTAGAGACGTTTTATCAGCCCCGGCAGATCAACTGCCCACTGCAAAGCCGCTCCAGCCAGAATCAGGTCTGCTTCCGGGAGATTTATGGCCTCCATATCACCGGAAACAAAAGAGGCATTTTGGCGGTTACTATGGAAATCTGCGCATTTCGCGACAATATCCACCAGAAACAGCTGTCGATAGCTTAACTGCTCTTCAATTTGCCCCGTTAGCAAGCCGTCTCCGCAGCCAAGCTCCAGGATGCAGGCAAAATGTTTCCTTGGAACGACTTCATTGAGGCCTGCCAGCAATGAAGTAGCCATCTGCTTTTGCACCAGCGCAGCTTGGCGATAAGTTTTCAGGCTGCGGCTGAATTGATTCTGCAATTTTCTTTTATCAATATCCGTCAAGGTTCCAAAGCTCCTGCCAGGACTGTATTTCAGCAAACGGGTAGTGTGGAGCAGCAGGTCTTTCGATGACCCGAACACCGGCGTCCTGCCAGAAATTCCGTTGCGCCTGAGGCTGAAAGATACGATCTCGCCCACCGACAAGCGCCTGATTATAAATATTCGCGGGTGTCTTCCGGTTGGTGATATAATGTTGCAGGGCCTGCAACTCCTCCTGCTGGGTCAGGGCTAGTTGCTCGTCCTCGCAACTAAAAGCAGTCTTTTTTTTGCTTGCTTCTGTTCCTGAAGAGCCGCTGACTCGGCTCCGGAAGCGCTCGCGGGCGTGCGCGTCCAGCCAGTTATCGATGGTTCCTTGGAAGATATCAGAGCGTATGCCGTATAATGGATCAATGGGGTACAAAGTTCCGTTCACTGCAGTGGCCCGGGCAAGTGGCGGCAAAACCGTAGCCGCGGCGGCCCAGACTCCCAATGACCAGGCAACCAAACGTATTTCACGGTATTCCCGCAAGGCTGGCAAGGCTGTCAACTGGGTATAATCCCACACGCATAAAACATCGCATTCTGCAGCTTGCCAATGTCGAAAAAGGGAATTATCCATACCCCAGCCATTGAAAAATAGCAACAGTTGATTTTGTTGATTTTGTCTGAGGAACGCAGTTTTCATAGCAACCTC
>CAZUCG010000690.1:0-1608 GCA_964619145.1 uncultured Lentisphaeraceae bacterium
GTTGACGCAGGTCGCCTTGGCCAAGCGTTTGGGAGTCTCGTTCCCGACGGTTAATCGCTGGGAGAATGGCAAGTCGCATCCATCGCAGTTGTCCTGGCAAGCCATCCTCGAGCTCAGCAAAGATGATGTCGAGGACAATGAAGGCAAGTCGATGTCGGTTACCGAACCGGAGCCGCCGCCGCCCTATACTGCCGATCCAGCGTTGCTGGATTTCACCGCCAGGCCTGAAGTGGTTCGAGTGTTAGTAGAAGGAGAGCGACTCTCCTTCGGCCATCTGGCCAACCCGACCTTTGCCACCGAGATATCGAGCATCGACCCGCTGCCACATCAGTATATCGCGGTCTATGACCGGATGCTTAAGCAACCACGACTGCGCTTCCTGCTGGCCGATGATGCCGGTGCTGGCAAGACGATTATGACGGGCCTATACATCCGCGAGATGCTGTCGCGCCGCCTTCTGTCCCGGGTACTAATTGTGCCGCCGGCTGGACTGGTTGGTAACTGGCAGCAGGAATTGCAAACTCTCTTCAACCTGTCATTCCGCATTGTCAATGGCCAGGATGCAAAGAATGACAATCCATTCGTTGGCCCCGGCAGTGAACGCGTCATTATAAGTGTCGATACGTTGGTGGGGGAACGAGTTTTCGCGAGATTGGCCGAAGAAGCAGTTGAGCCGTACGAGCTGGTAGTCTTTGACGAAGCCCACAAACTATCCTGTGACCGGGGCAGTGATTTACGTATCCGCAAGACCACTCGTTATCAACTCGCCGAGGCCCTCGCGGGTGTCCATACCGGCGATAAAGGATGGACGCTGCCCTGGTACGCCCAGCATCTCCTGCTCTTGACTGCCACGCCGCATATGGGCAAAGACTATCCGTATTACGCGCTTTGGCGGCTGCTCGAACCTGATATTCTGACGACCTTCGAGGCCTTTGAGCATTTCCCAACTGAGCAGCGCCAGCGCTACTTTATTCGCCGTACCAAGGAAGAGATGCTTCGCCTCGATGGTCAGCCGCTGTACCCGGTGCGGCAATGCGATACCCTGGGATTTAACCTTTCGCCTGGCGAAGCAGGTGAGCAGCGCCTGTACGATGAAACAACCGAGTACTTGCGCTACGTCTATAACAAGGCCAAGGTGCTTAACCAATCCGCTGCTCGCTTAGCTATGGGAGTATTCCAGCGTCGTCTGGCTAGTTCAACCTACGCGTTGCTGTGTTCCTTCCAGCGTCGTCTCGGCAAACTCGACAAGGTCATCGATGATCTCCAGGCCGGACGCCTTAGCATCGAGCAGTTGCTTACTCTTCAGCGACGGATCAAAGAAAACGACGATATTTTCGAGGCGAAAGTGGCCGACGAGGAGGAGAGCAGCGTCGAGGGAATCGAAGAGAATGAGACTGCTGAAGATACATTGCTTCAGGGAGTCATCGCTGAGTCCCTGGCGGAACTCCTCGCGGAACGCGAACAAGTCGTGGGCCTAAGCGACCTGGCTCAGCGCGTTTACAATGCCGGAGTTGAGTCCAAATTCGAGAAATTGCGGGAAGTGATCACAGATCGCCGTTATGTCCAGGAGAAGATGCTCATCTTCACCGAACATCGCGATACTATGGA
>CAZUCG010000691.1:0-1605 GCA_964619145.1 uncultured Lentisphaeraceae bacterium
ATGGTATCCTGATCATCACTGAGGTGGTGGAAGATATGCTCAAAGCCGAGGTCACAGCTTATCGCCTCAAGGCAGTGCCGCCATATCTGACTGTGGTCGAGGATATCTGGGGCAAACGCGGCAAACGCCGGAGTCTCCAGGACCTGATTTTTGAGGCCGTGGGTATTCGTATCGTGGATGAACATTGAGTTAGGTGCCAGTTATGGAAAGTCAAGAAGAACGCCTGCGCCAGGAAATCCTGGCCGATGCCCAAAAAAAAGCCGAGCAGGTCTGTGCCAAGGCCTCCACTGAGCGGGAAAAAGCCATCCAGCAATGCCGTGAGGAGCTGGAGCAAAACCGCCAAAGCCGTCTGGAGGAAGTGCGACAGGCTGCCGCTCAAGAGGGGCGTAGCATCCAAAACAGTATCGGTATGGAAGTCCGGCGGCGTTGGTTGAATAAGCGTGAGGAGGTCATCGATGACTTCTTTCAGAAACTTCTGACTCAAGCGGAGTCCTGCTCCGGTCAGCGTCGTGTGGAGTCACTCTGTTTTTTGGCCGAGGAGGCCCTGCAGGCACTGTCGGTCGGCGCCTACCGAGTCACTTGTGCCAGTGCCGATGCCAGTCTGGTGACAGCAAGCTGGCTGGCCGCCAGGGCTATCGCCGCCCTAGGTGATAAGGGGCGAGAATGCACCTTTTCCGTCCAGCCCGAAGAAATGCTGTCGCGTGGGCTGTGTTTTCAGTCCCAGGATGAGTTCTTGAGTTTTGACAATACGTATCGTAATCGGCTGAATGACCTGCGTGACGCATTGCGTGCGCTGGTGGCCGCGGAATAAGTAAGGCGTTTTCATTACTATGTCGCAAGAAATAAACAAGAATGGCGTGATAACTCGGGTCAATGGGCCGATTGTCGAAGCCCGAGGGATGGATAGCGTCGGGATGCAGGAAGTCGTCGAGGTCGGGCATCTGCACCTGACCAGCGAAGTCATCCGCGTGCGCAATGATATCGCGACCATCCAAGTCTATGAGAATACCAGCGGATTGCGCCCTGGCGAGCCGGTCTTCTGTACCTCACGCCCGCTGTCTGTGCGACTGGGACCAGGGCTGCTGGGGACTATCTACGACGGTATCCAACGGCCGTTGGACCGCATTGCCGAGAAATCCGGCAATTTGATCCATCGTGGCGTGAAGGTGCCGCCACTCGACGCTAAAAAACTCTGGCCTTTCCAGCCGACGGTCGAGGTCGGGCAAGAGCTCTCAGCCGGAGCTATTTTTGGCGAAGTGCAAGAGACTATGAGCATCTTGCACCGAGTGATGCTGCCGCCGGGGTTGTCTGGACGAGTCGAGAAAATAGCTCCTGCGGGAGACTACAATGGTGAGGCTGACCTTTGTTGCTTGCGCCGCCCTGATGGCAAGACCGAGACGGTGGGCTTGTTCCAATATTGGCCTGTGCGTCAGCCCCGGCCTTCGCTGAAGCGCTTGGCGCCTAATCAGCCGTTACTGACTGGCTTGCGGGTTATTGATACCTTCTTCCCCATCGCCAAAGGCGGCGCAGCCGCCATCCCCGGTGGCTTCGGCACCGGCAAGACGATGACCCAGCAGGCTTTGGCCAAATGGGCTGAGGCGCAAA
>CAZUCG010000692.1:0-1604 GCA_964619145.1 uncultured Lentisphaeraceae bacterium
TTGAGTTAATAATTTGTCCTTCTTTTTTGCCATATCCTAAACAAAAATAAATATTTACTGCCAGCAGTCCATTACAATGCCTGCCGGCGATTCGGGGCAGTTTTAACACGGTTAAGCGGTGCAGCTGAATTACTCTGGTCGGCATTCCTCGCCAAACAGCTGGTAGGTATCCGCAGAGGTGATTTTAACTTGCGCGAAATGCATTTTATCTCGTCTGGTGGGCAATGTTTTAAAGGCGACGCATTGGTCGACTTCGGGTGCATCAGCGGTAGTGCGCCCCAGACATTCGCGTTTCTGCGGCCGTTCATCGGGCAGAACAGTCAGAGTCTGACCAATCAAGCTTTTGTTCTGGGCAAGCGAAATCGCTTGCTGGGCTTTCAGCAAGGCATTGCGTCGGCGAGTGGCGGTAGAAGCCGGTACTGCTTGAGCAGTCAGCTGCTGGGCTGGGGTATTCTCCTCGGGTGAGTACGCGAAAACCCCGAGGCGCTCGAAGCGGATATCTTGAACGAACGCCAGGAGTTCTTGGAAGTCCTCGTCAGTCTCACCGGGGAAGCCGACCAAAAATGTCGTCCGCAAGGCGATTTGCGGGTATTTTTCTCGGATTAGCTGCAGGAGTTTGCGGGTCTGGGGGCCATCTTGGCCGCGGTGCATATTTTTCAGAATCTGGTTACTGATATGCTGCAAAGGCATATCCAGATATGGCACGACGTGGTTCTCTCCAGCTAGAAGTTCGAGAAATTCGCTGGTTACGTGCACTGGATGGGTGTATAAGACTCGCAGCCAGAAATCGCCCGGCAGTTCGGAACAGCGGCGCAACAACTCTGTTAAGGTCGGTTTGCCTGGCAAGTCGCGGCCGTAGCTGGTGCTGTCCTGAGCGATGAAATTGATTTCTCGGGCGCCTTGGTCGAGCAACTGCTGGCATTCGGTCAGCACAGATTCAGGTTTTCGGCTGCGCAGGTGCCCGCGGATATCAGGGATGGCGCAGAAAGCGCAGCGATGGTCGCAGCCTTCAGCGATTTTGCAATAGGCGTAATTTTCCGGGGTGACGGTGATGCGTGGGGTGCTGTCATCGTACAAGTAGGTCGGCAGCGAGCTCTTTGGCAGCGGGATTTTTTCCTGCCCGGCATAGAATTGCAGGATCAGCTGATGAATGCGGGCGATATCATCTAGTCCAAAGAAGAAATCGACCTCTGGAAATTGTGTATTGCAAGTCTCTGGTTGGCGCTGTGGCAGGCAGCCCCCGACGGCGATGCAGCGGGCCACTCCACGACGTGCGCCGCGGCGCTTCCAGATAGCGGCAGCCCGGATGGCCTTCTCGGCTTCCTGCCGGGCGTCGTGGATGAAGCTACAGGTGTTGATAATCATCAGGTCGGCTTCTTCGGCATCGGTGGTCAATAAGATGCCGTTGCTGGCTAAGGCGCCACACATAACCTCGGCGTCGACCAGGTTTTTGGCGCAACCGAGAGAGACGATTTGTACTACAATGGGGGTGTTAGCAGACACGATTTTTTTGGCTGGCTGTGGGGGGGGGGGGAAGATCAGTCTTAAGCGGTGTTAGCGCAGAAGAACACCCCGGCCAAGAAGGCCGGGGCGGGAACGATGAC
>CAZUCG010000693.1:0-1603 GCA_964619145.1 uncultured Lentisphaeraceae bacterium
GGATTATAATAGTGGCAGACCGGATGCTGCAAGAGGCTGCCGTAATGCAGAAAATTAGCTGCCGCCAGACGTCGTGCCAAGGCCGCCAGGCGCAGCATTCCTGAAACGGCAAACATCTCATTATTACCTAATTCCATATTGAATATTCCGGAGGCAAAAACAACGTCGAAAGACTGTTCCGGAAAAGGGCATAAATCCTGAAACACATCGAGTTGCCGAAGATTTAGCGTCGGAAAACGTTGCTTTGCCTCCTGCAATATTTCCGCTGTCACATCGACGCCGGTGTAAAGCACCGGGAAGCCTGCCGTTTCAAGATAGTCCGCCAATTCAGCCAGGCCACAGCCGACATCCAACAGCGTTGGACAGGAACCCTCTGCAAAATTCCGCTTTAACAATTCCAGGAGGACCTTGAAGCGCCCGACTTGTGCTTCCCGGCTGCTCCAGCTCAGAATTTCAAACCCCGCCCGATCCGGATAGACCCGGCTGGCATAATACCGATTGATCGTTCGAATGCGGGGTGTAATTTTCATCTCGCTCCCTCAGTACTTTGATCGCAGTCCAAATCAATCCCGAAAACTCTCAGACCTTTCGCACCACCACTGAGATGCCGTTGACTGCGATCACTTCAAGCGCTTCATTTCCGGCAATATATTCACCGTCAGTAATGACATCCACCCGTTTGCCATTAATGACGGCAATGCCGGATGGATGCAGCACCGTATAGCTTACCCCTTTCTGTCCGAGCAAGGTATTCTGTTGCGCTGTTGTTGAACTGCTAACATAACCATTACCTGACTTCAGGCTGGTTTCCACAACCATACGGTGATAAATCGGCACTTTCGGCAGGATTTTCCCTAAGAGCCAGACGCCGACCGCAACCACGACAAAAGTCAACAACAAGGATTGAACCGCATCCTGCAGATAGGTGAAGCCGGATACCGGATCAACCCCCTCTAACGGTATGACGTTTGGCAATTGCGGTACAACGGCCAAGCCGGCGCCCACCAGGATGCAGAGAATGCCGGCCAACCCGGTAACTCCAAAGCCTGGGATCACAAAAATCTCCACCGCCACCAGAATAATTCCGATGACTACCAGGAAAATTTCTTCCACGCCAGCCAATCCAGCGACATAATGGCCGAAGAAATAGACCGCTAACAGGGTGATTCCGGAAAGGCCGAAGACTCCGAATCCCGGTGTTTTGAATTCGATCCACAACGCCAGAACTCCGAGACCCAGCAACAAGGGACCCAATGCCGTAATCAGCCGGGCGAGCATATCCGCTTGCTCCTCCGTAAATCTGGTCACCGGCAAATCCTCCATTTTCAAGGCCATCAACATGGCATCAAGATCCGAGACCATGCCGGCAGCCAATAGAGGTTTACCATCGGATTCGACGATGCGGATGGCATCCCGTGCTGTAAGATTCAACAGGGTACCTTTAGGACACAGGATTTCATCCCCATCCATGAGGTCCGGGTGCTGCGGGTCCACCATAGCAATCGCCAAGTCCCCACGATGACCATTTTCCTGCGCCAGCCCCAGTACAATCGCACGTACGGCGGAAAGCATTTTTTCTTTTACGTCCTCGGGCAATTCCTGA
>CAZUCG010000694.1:0-1602 GCA_964619145.1 uncultured Lentisphaeraceae bacterium
CTTTTACTCAACGGCTTCCACCTCCATATCAATATCTCCGCTGGCAAAAGCCTTCATCAGTACCTCATGCTGTGCCCGCGGTTGCAGTGCTCCAAATCTCACAGTAAGCTGTATCTGCCCCCGCCGCATTGGGTCGGCTTCGCTGTCGGCGGTAACACGCAGTAGTTCTAAAGGGCCATCGTCAGCCATTTTTAGCCTTCGCTGCTTGGCCAGCCCTTCCGTTACCTTTCGTACCCAGCTCAACCGAACTGCTGCACTGGGGGCCAGAATATGCCCGTTAATCTGGGCCTCCATCCAGTTTACGGCCGCTGTGATTTCTACCGGAACTAACCGCACAATGCGCCAATAGATCCCCGGTGCCACGTCAGCAGGTGACCATGTCGCCGGGTCGGTATGTGCTTCTGGCCAGGCTTTCTTTGTCCAGTCCTGCAATGCGGCCACTGGGTCTGGAGCATAGGTCAGCCAATTCAACCAGCCTAAGGCAAACACTCGGAAGCGCAGGCCTCGGGTGACGGCATCCCATTCTTCGTCTACAAAGTCTTGCCCGGCACTGCCCAGGTAATCGACTAGGTATTCCTCTCCGGCATGGGAGAATCTGGCCCGATGTAAAGTGTTGATAATGGCATTGGCCAAGGCATCTACCTGCTGGAAGGTAGTCCGCTTGACATAGGGCCAGACCTCAATCACAGTCGAAAACGCTGCCCAGTCTGCCTCAGGGTCTTGAACACCTTCTCTAAGCACTAGATAAGGTTTTGGAGTGTTCAGGCCTGCGGCGTGTGGTTCGTATACTCTACCTTGGATTTCTGGTATATTGTTTACGAGTAGTTGACGTATCGCTTCCCTCATTCTAACCACTCCAATAATCTTTTACGGTCTTCTTGATACGAGAAAGGTGAGCGTCTACCGTAGGCCTTACAATAGCGTAGTTTCCTCCGTGAGCTAATTCAAGCCATATTCCATATTCAACACCATGAGAAAGGTACAAGACCAGCTCATCGCCCGATGATTCTACGCCTCCGTGCAATCCCTGCCGGGCGTGGCCCGTCCTGTCTGTCCAGGGTGCATAGGTTTTAGCGTATCTTTCAAGCTGCCCAGCCCAATTTTGGAGCAGTGCATAAAACCCTGCTTTTTTGCGCTCCAAGTATTCTCTTGTTTGGTCGCCTAATGCCATCTAGCTCACCTTCTCCAAGGCCACCTGGTAGCCTACTAACTCGCTTTTTACTACTTGCGGGTATACGGCTAGCACTTGAAACCTACCCATGCCCGGCACTTCAAACTCATCCAGTACATTAGGGCCAGCCTTTACATCCGCGTCATGGTCCATCAACATTCCCCATGTTCTGTCCACCTGTTTAATGCCAGCCAGAGTGTTAACTTCCTGCGGCATCCATGTTCCATATTGATAAATCCGCACGACAAAGGGACCTACTTCGCTTTCTACTTCCTCGAAGTAGCCACCCATATCAATTTTCTCTGTGCGGTGAATTGTAATTGTCGTTGGGTTCTGCTGAATAGCCCATTTGGTATGTTGCCGCCGGAGAGTTACCAAATCCATTATATCACCTCCGGCGGCTTGAATTTCAGAATCACGCTACCCATGCG
>CAZUCG010000695.1:0-1601 GCA_964619145.1 uncultured Lentisphaeraceae bacterium
ATCACGAAGCCGTTCAAGGGGTGGATCGAGGTTGATCAGGGCGAACAACATAACGTTGTTGTTTGTGGCTCGATGTTGATCAGTACGAACAATTCCAGGCAGTTATTCACAGCAAGGCGCAGCTCAGAATCTCCGGGTAAAGATCAGGCGGTCATCGCCGTGAGCATAGAAGTCTTTGATACGTGCTTCGACTTGATAGCCATTGTTCAGATAGAAAGCCTGCGTCGGGCGGTATAATTCTTTTGAGGAAGTTTCGATAATCAGTAACTTCCCACCCTGTTTTCTGCATTTTTGTTCGACGAACTGGAGCAGCTGTTTGCCAATCCCACGTCCCTGCAACTCTGGGGCGACGGCAATCCAGTAGAGGTCGAAGGTCGATTCCGTGGCCGGGGTCGGGCCAAAACAGACGTATCCGCTGACCTGCTGGTTTTCCAGGATGGAGACATAGATTTGATAGTCCTGCTGACCAGCTTTGTGGAGATAAATATCCAGCAACTCGTCAGCGACAGCGATTTCGGCAGCACTGAACATACCAGCCGAGATTAAGATTCTATCGACTTCAGTTAAATCCGCTTCCTGCAATGGCCTGATTGCCTGATTCATCATTGGGGACCTTTTTTGCGACGGCTCTGCGCTTCCTGGAGGACTTTTTGCACAAATACTGGATATGAGATTCTCTCTGCCTGCAGGGCCTTACTGAAGCCTGCACCCGGAGTGATGTCTGGATTCGGATTATATTCAAGCACGAAAATGCGTTCCTGTTCATCAAGCCGGATATCTACTCGTCCGTATGAATTTGCCTCCAAGGCCTGATGCACTGCCAGCGCCGTGGTCTGGAGGCCGTGTTTCAGAGCTGGGCTAAGATTATCAGGGCAATAAGATGGAGTATTGCGGTAGAGTTCATCGTCTGGCAGCCATTTGGCAGAATAAGAGACGATGGCTTCAAGACCAGCTTTCAGGCCAGAAAAATTGATCTCAGAGGGCGGCAGGGCGCGAATACCAGCAGGTTCCGGCAGCAACGCGACACAGAATTCCCGGCCGGAAATAAATTCCTCCAACAAGACTCCTTCGGCGGAAAATTCTGGCAGCAGTTTTTCCAGCTTCCGAATCAGGGCTGGGAAATCTCGGACGACGGCATCGGCCAGGATGCCCAGGCTGGCATCTTCGCAGGCTGGCTTGCAGATCAGCGGGAAATGCAGATTCTCCGGCAAGCAAGTCGGGATTCCCCAGCAGCAAATCCAGTCAGGAGTACGGATGCCGGAGGAGCGCAGAATCTTTTTGCTGAGATTTTTATTGCGGGCCAGTGCCAAGGTCAGGGAATTGCAGCCGGTAAAGGGGATTCTCTGTAATTCCAACAAGGACGCGATATGGCTCTCGAAAACCGATTTACCATCCAGGCCTTCACAAAGATTAAAGACCAAGTCCGGCCCATACTGGGCCAGGGCTTCCTGGAGTTCGCTTAACTGCCGTATAGAAGCGTGCCAGGTTTGATAACCCAGACCACGCAATGTCTTCTCCACCGCCACGACTTCGTCCAAGACGGCACTTTCAGAAATCCGTTCCAGGGCCGCGGTCTGATCACTGGTGGCATTACTGATAAG
>CAZUCG010000696.1:0-1600 GCA_964619145.1 uncultured Lentisphaeraceae bacterium
CAGCTCGGCGGCTGGTATTCGTGCTTGGTTGTTCCCGCAGGAGGGTGGCGGTAATGCGCTCGGACAAGCCCGCGGGTGGGCTGGCGAGTTCGCTGGTCAGGCGCTCAATTTGGTAAAACACCGCTAGACTGTGTTGGCATTTTTCACAGCTGGCGACGTGTTCGGCGATGGAGTTATCGCCAGGCTGGTCATAAAAAAAGCTCAGCTCTTCTTGGTTAGGACAAATGATAATGCTGGAATTTTCTGTAGCCATAGCAATTTATCGCCTCTTTAAAATAATATTAAGTCGTTTTGGTGGGTAGAAGCGTTAAGCTGGTTCGAACTAGTCACAGTAACAGGCGTTTTCTGAGTTCTTCCCGCCCGCGGGCAATTTTTGATTTAATCGTCCCGACTTTGCAATTGAGGATTTTGGCTATTTCTTCGTAGCTTAGTTCTTTGATATTGCGCAGGATCACTGCCATCCGGTATGATTCGGGCAGGCTTTCCATCGCTTGGCGGGTATTTTCTTTTAATTCTTGATAGATTAGGTCTTGGTCTGGAGCGAGCCTGTCATCAGGCAGATCGATTGACATCTCGCCATCTTTCTTGGAGTTTTCCACCGGTGCGTTGATGCTCATTTCCAGGCCCCGTCCGCGGATTTTATGCCAGCGGTGTTTATTGCGGGCGAGGTTAATCACGATGCGGTACATCCAGGTAGAGAATTCGGAATCACCGCGGAAGTTCTGCAGCGCGCGGTGGATGCGCAAGAATGTATCTTGGGCCACTTCTTCGGAATCTTCGCGATTCCCCAAGACTCCGTAAGCGATTTGGTATGCCCGGCTGGAGTATTTTTCCACGAGCAGCGCAAACGCTTCCTGATCGCCTTGGTTGACAAAGCGGTCAATTAAAATCTTGTCATTTGGCAATACTTCATTGGACATCGCGTTACCGTCGGTGTTCCCTGAAAATCAATATTTTTTCTAGTCGAGGCATAATTACAGGGGATAAAATTTCAGCTACTGCTGTGCGTTTCTGGGCAGTGCTGCCGAGAGGGTTTCTGTTTTCGGCAGCACTGGTTGCAAGTATTGTCGGCATAAGGCGCTGAACTGCTAGTAGTTACTGCGCCTTTTGCCGTTGGGGTGGGTACTAGATGGCTGCCTGGATAATGCTGGCGAAATCCGCGGGTTTCAAGGCCGCTCCGCCGATCAAACCGCCATCGATATCTGGCTGTGCGAGCAAGCCCGCGGCGTTGGCGGCGTTCATACTACCGCCGTAGAGGATGCGGGTATTGTCTGCGACTTCGGGGCAAGCGAACATTTTCTTCAGCAGTGCGCGAATGAACGCGTGTACTCTCTGAGCGTCTTCGTTAGAGGCAGTCAGTCCTGTGCCAATGGCCCAAACTGGTTCATAGGCAATTACCACTTTTGTCATCTGTTCGGCCGAGACTTTGGCCAGCCCCCAGCGGACTTGCTTTTCGAGGATAGCCTCGGTCACGCCCTGGTTGCGTTGTTCCTGTGTTTCGCCTACGCAGAGCAGTACGGTCAAATTAGCAGCTAGGGCGGCGTGTACCCGGCGATTCACGGTGTCATCGGTCTCGGCAAAATATTGCCGGCGTTCGCTG
>CAZUCG010000697.1:0-1597 GCA_964619145.1 uncultured Lentisphaeraceae bacterium
GCCAGAAACAACAGCCCGAACAAAGTAAAATAGGCTATTTGGGGGTAGATAATCACGCCCTCTGGGGTCGTGGTCGCCTGATTCCGGAATGCGTCGAGCACAAATCCTGCCAAGTTAGCAAAGACCGCGACCATTACATAGGCCGCGAAATTAAGAATTCCTACTGCCGCGCCTGTCGCAGCAGGCGGGTTAATTTCTCTGGACAAGGCGTTAGTTATTGGGCTAAAGCCAGCAGTTATGCACATCAGCAAAAAAGCCACAATAAACCAGGCTCCTTTTTGGTTAGCAGGGCCCGGTAACAGCATCACCAGCAGCAATACTGTCAAGGCCAACAACGGGAAGAAATTCAAAACTCGGTAATATGGCTGGCGTTGGTTGCCGGTGTAGGTGCAGAGCAATCCAGTAGCTTGGTTCAGCACTGCGGAAATGATAACCATTATGCTGCAAGCGAGCGCCGCCACACTGGCACTGACACCAGCTACATCCTCAAGGAACTTTTTTCCCAGCACGGTTAAAATAGCATAATATATACCGAAATTAGCAGCGAAGGCAAAAATATGCTTCAAATTATTCACATTACGGAATCCGGCTTGATATGGCTGCAGGCTAATCGTCCCAGCTTTAACCCTCGGTTGTCGGCTGAAGCGCCAGCACACAATCATCGCCAGTTGGATCAGGATGCCGACCACGGCGATGGCTAACAAGCATGGTCGCCAGCCGATAATGGCTGTAGCTTTAGCCAACGGCAGCGTCCCGGCCACGCCACCGGAATAGCCCAAGAACACTAGCAGTCCGGTAACGGCGGCAAAATTACTGGCAAACAATCGGTCGGTTTCTTTGACCAGACACAAATATACTGCGCCGCAGCCGAAGCCGACCAGCATTCGGCTACATAACAGCAAGGGGAAAGATTGCGAAAGGGGGAACATCACCGCGCCCAAATTCAGCGCCGTACTGCCCACGATCAGCACCCGCATACCACCGTATTTATCGACTAACAGCCCGATCAACAACTGGGTGGCGGCATAGATATACATAAAAGCCGAACCCAAATTGGCTACTGCGGATGCCGAAATATTAAAATCCTGCTGCAGTTCATTGAATAACTGTCCGGGGACGGCCACTCGTTGGACATTGACCAAAAAATAGATTGTGATACCCAAGGCAAACAATGCCACCGCCATTCGCCTTTCCAAGCCTCGCAGGGGTGCTTCTGCCGTCGTTGTGGAGAGATGAAAAGCGATATTATTTTGAGGCAATAAAATATGCCGACGTTTGTGCCGCCAAATCTTCATAAAGAAAAAAAGCCAGCCTTTTGGGGCTGGCAACAATACGACAAAATTACTTAATTACACCAGACTTGATAATGATTTTACCTTCAGCCACTTCCAGAAGAGCGATATCGAGATTGGAGCGTTCGTCTTCAGGGGTGGTTGGCACCAAGCGACGGCTACCGTTCGACAACTGCATCGTACGTTTGGACACACCATTGATGAACAATCGCACATCTGTGACTTTCATCCGGGCCCGATTCAAATATTCTTCATTCATTAATACCTCGCCAGTTTAAACGCCTACTACGAAAAAACAGTAGTAC
>CAZUCG010000698.1:0-1595 GCA_964619145.1 uncultured Lentisphaeraceae bacterium
CGTCCTCGCCGTCGGATGTAACGCCGCCGTCCTCGCCGAACAAGAAGCAATTATGGCTATATATTATATGTTCGGACTTTTTCTCAGCAGCAGTGACCTGCCTATGCATTCTCAGTCAACAGGAGTTATCTAATGTCAAATTTAGTTCGTCTCAGCCTGTCATTGGAAAGCAAATTATTGGAAGACCTCACTGTCCTAGTGGACAATAACGGTTATAAAAATCGTTCTGAATTTATCCGTGATTTGATTCGCGAGCGAATGACCAAACAGCAATGGCAAGCTGGTGGTGAAGTCGTGGGCACTCTGAGCTTAATTTATAACCATCACCAGCGCGGTCTGACCGAGAAGTTGGTGGAACTCCAGCACGACTGCTGCGAGCAGGTGCTGGCTTCCACCCACGTCCATCTGAGCCAGCAAATCTGCGCCGAGATGATTATGCTCAAGGGCCAGGGGAATGGCATTCAGAAGTTGGCTAATGCCTTGAAGCAACTCAAGGGTGTTTACCATACTGAATTGGCGATCTGCAGTACCGGGATGGAGTTTCTCAACAAATAATCTTGTCGCCAGTACCTCCGCGCCGCATTTATTGGTGGAAGTGCTGGCGGTTTATAATTGCTTAATACTCGCCTAAATGCACTCTACTATTCAGGAGTCAGAGAGCCGCCGTCCTGATACATTCCGCCGGGGAAGCGGCAGTTTTCCAGGCTGGCATTGGGTGAGTCGACAAAAGCCGCATCGTGGCGATAGCCTTGGCAATTCTCGCCCCAGCGGACGCGCACATTGCGCATTGCCAAATCTCGCTGATGGGCGACGTAGATTGCTGCTGCTGGTGGTGAGGCGAGCCGTTGTTGCCAGACGGTCGCGGCATCGCGATAATCAAGCTCCGGGTCTGCCTGGCAATCTTGCATCAGGACATCGAGATCAGAAAAATGCAACCCGGACATCTTCCCGCAGGAATTGCCGATAATCAAGTTACTGCCCCGTGAGCGGGCCTGGATGTTGCGAAAGTAGAGGTCCCGGACAGTCTTGGCCTCTTGATCGTGAATTTCACCGCGCCAGTTCGAGGTGATATAAAATGGCGAAATGGCGTCGATGCTGAAATTGTTGAAAGAGATATTCTCAATCGAGGTATAGCCTTGAGAAAACAACGGGCAGATGGCGATACCGCGATTGGAATCACGAATCACGATATCGGAAAGCCGGCAATCACGAATTTCGCCTCTGCCCACCCCGACACGAATAGCGCAAGTGGACGATTGTAACACGCAATTGCTGACGCTGATATCTTTGCAGACGCGGGCTTTTTTCAGTGGTTTGACATTGCCACGCAGCGTCACACAATCATCGCCGGTTGAAATCAGGCAGTCGCTGACGGTTACGCGCTGACAGCAGTCCAAGTCTATGCCATCGCCGTTAGATGTACGCAGGTCATTATGGATATACAGGCCGCTAATGCGCACATCCTCACAGCCGTGGAAGAAGCTGTTCCAGTAGGTGGAGTTGGCTAATTCCACCCCTGTTATAGAGATATTATTGCATTCACAAAAATAGAGCATCTGGGCTGGCCGCCAGGCGGGAAAGTCGAAGTGGTTATT
>CAZUCG010000699.1:0-1582 GCA_964619145.1 uncultured Lentisphaeraceae bacterium
GGGGGTAATGTTTTCGAAGGTGATGTCCGCCGCGACTTTGTCCCAGCTTTTCTCCCAGGTGATTGTTTCGCTGCTGTTTTTTACCTTTGGCAGGAACAGCGCCACTCGAAGATGACTTAGAAATTGGCGGGCTAAACCAACTTCCCCACAATACGTCCAGCAGTCATCGTCTGTTGGCGATGTTGGCAGGGCTTGCCCTATGCTTTCGTCCTTTTTGCATTGGTAGAGGTGTTTTTTTGCCGAATCAGTGACATAATCGTCCTTTTGGTAGGATGTCGTATTGTTGTAAACGTCGACTCTGGGACTGTCGCCGTTAGAAATTGCAACCGGAGCCAACCAAGTATTGTTTAAAACATCTCTTGCCTTGATCACCACGGTGAGGGTGGTTTCTGGTGCGAAGGTGAATGGATCAGAGTAGCTGCTGACGAAAACGCGCTCAGTTTCGGCGTTGTACGACTCACTTGAGCCGGCTTGCTGGTTATCCTGGCCAAGAGACTGGACACCGTGAATTTCTTGCTCGTCCTGGATGTCCGGAGCGGCAGCTTCCCAATCCAAGCCATTGTCGCTCTGCTTGAGCAGGAGTCGGAAGTCGTTGCCGAAGCCGTCATACAATTTTTTGCTGGCGGGCAGCAGGTATGGTCCATTCCAGCCGCAGTACAGCGACACGCTATTTGGTAAGCCATCGAACGAATCCGGCCATTTCATTCCCCCGCTATCGTTTTTCAGGTACTCCGATTGTTTTTTTCCGTAGCCGATGTCTCTAATATCCTCCCATAATTCTCTGAGTGCAAAGCCATTTTCGGCGTCAGCGGCTTTGCTGGGATCGTCATATATCTGCGGCAACCTCCCCATATCGGCGATAAAACTTCCGGCATTTATGCCGTCTCCGAGGACGGCGACACGGATGGCGTCGAGGCGTTGGTGGGTAGTGTTGACCCTGGTGCTGACGGAGAGTTCGCCCATACTGCTGATGGCGATAGTGGCTAGGCCGCCAAGCAGTGCCAGAACGATCAGCAATTCCAGCAAGGTCATCTGACGGTGTTGTAAGGCTGGGTGGCAGAGACTTTTTCGCCTTTTGCTCTGGGGCTTATTAGCATTCATAGTGACGATTTCCTCTAATCGCAGGCAACGATCAACTTCTTGATGATTTCTGTATCATCGTTGCTGTTGTCGAAATAGCGTTCCGGCCAGTCGCCGTGGGGCAGAGAAGTGATTCTAGCTGTGCTATCGAGCTGTTGCACCGGCTGTCCCGCGGCATTGGCGGTATCTTTTGTGCCGATAAAGACTAGTGCGAGGTTGCGTACGTCCCAAGCTGTGTCTGGACCCGGGCAGAGTACCCGATAGTAATGTTCATCGTTGGTGTCCTGCGAGTAGGGATCGCGGATGACGGGCACTTGCTGACCGGCTATGAGGCGAGTTCCCTCGGCTTCCAGATAGGGACCGCGCCAACCGCGCTGCTTAGCCGAATCCCAAGACGGGAAATTAAATTTATGCTCGCCATCGAGCTTGGCTTGCAGCAGTGGCGCCAGGCCGTATTGGCGGAAGAGATCAAGTTCGCCAGCGTTTGGCAAGACGTCGTTGT
>CAZUCG010000700.1:0-1580 GCA_964619145.1 uncultured Lentisphaeraceae bacterium
ATGATCAGGGATATCTGACTGTCGCATCCCTGCAAGATGTCGATTTTTTGCGCAAGCTCGATGCCAAGATTGAAATCTGCTTTACACCGCCTTGGAACAAACGTGGCACGGAAGAAGGCTTGCGGCAATGCAAAGAGCTGGGCTGCCGTTTTGTTCAACCAGTGGTGGAACATAGCGGCGCGGAATGCTACCAACTGTGCCGCGAATTGAATTTACGCTCCAATGCCGTCTATTCTGATACCGATACCTGTAATCGCATCATCCTGAACCAAGGCACGACCGGCATTGTAAGCAATCGCCCCGATGTCGTGCTTGATACCCTGCGGGAGTTGAAAAAGCGTTGAGGGAACAGTTAAGGAGCACCCCGCTACTGATAATAGATCAAGGGTGCCTACTGCTGGGTTCTGCGTTAACGACCTCGCGGAAAATACGGAATTCTCGTTGCCCGGTAATACTACCGCCCAAATCATCGTCCCGGAGAATAAATGCGTGCCGGTACTCGATATCCCGGGACTGAGTATGAATGGTGACGGAGAGATCTTTGCCGCACCAGGAAATTACTGCCTCGAGTTATGAGCTTTTTTGCTAGCTCGCGCCTAGAATAGGCGGAAACAAACAACGAAGGGGGACTTATGTCGTGTCGCATTTTGGTGTCGGTGTTGGGGCCAGCTCCTACGGCAGAAGCTTTGTCCGGGGCAGCTGCGGTGAATTATATGCAGGATTTCTGGCGGCAGCAATATGCTCAGGTGCTGGGGCATCGTCCTGACCTGATAGTCTTGCCAGAATGCTCGGACCGATTCCCGGCCTTGAGCCTCCCTGAACGCCTGGAATACTATAGCTACCGCGGCGAACAGATGTTGGCCTTCCATAGCGATTTCGCCCGCGAGAATCATTGCTGGATCGCGTATTCGGCTGTGCGCTGCCTGGCTGATGGCAGCCGCCGGAACTCCACCTATCTGCTCGATCGGGCAGGGCGGGTCACGGGGATTTACGATAAAAATTATCCTGTTCCTGAAGAGACTCAGGCTCAGAATATCCTGCCCGGCAAAGATATCAGCGTAGTGCCGACGGAATTTGGCAAGGTCGGGATGGCTATTTGCTTCGACTTGAATTATCAAGAGTTAATCGAACGCTACGCCGCTGCGCGTCCGCAGCTGTTGTTGTTTTCATCAATGTACCACGGCGGCTTGATGCAGAGTTACTGGGCCTATCATTGCCAGAGCTACTTCGTGGGCTGCGTGGCCAACGCTGAATGTACTATCATCAGCCCGCTGGGAGAAATGCTCGCCCATTCCAGTAATTATTTCCACTATGTCAGCGCGGAAATTAACCTCGATTACGCTATCGTCCATCTTGACCGCAATTGGAAGAAAATCCAGGATGCCAAAAATAAATATGGCCGCGGGGTGTCCATCTTTGAACCGGGCAAACTCGGGGTAGTGCAAGTCACCTCCGAGATGCCCGAAGTCAGCGCGGCTCAGATTATCCAGGAATTCGCAATTACGCCTTGGGATGATTATTATGCGGAAGCTACTGCGCATCGTCTGCAGTACCTGCCGAAATAAATGCCTGCAGGCGGC
>CAZUCG010000701.1:0-1566 GCA_964619145.1 uncultured Lentisphaeraceae bacterium
CTGTAGAAAGCAGCATATTCAGTCCGATTTCCCCCTTGGGCAAACCCTTTTTGCCTGAGTCTATTTATGGCTCAGTAGCTGGTGGTGGTGCTGGAGTAAACATTAGAGTATAGCAGTTTAAGTTTTTCCCAGTTCCGCTACCGGCACCAGTGACAGTATAGGTTGGTCGGACTGTAACATTGATGCTGTCGGTTATATTTTCGGGGTCCAGATTAAGTTCAAAACCAGCCGGAGATGCCAAGTCGCTGAGTGAGATATTATGCTGCGCTGAAGAATAAAAATTTGTCGCGCCAGCATAACGAGCGTCGACATAAATGATGGCATTGCCAGTCGGTACGGCGTGGCTCGTGAATTCATAGCCGCCGTTATCTTTACCAGTGATTTCTCCCAAGTCAAGGGGCTGAATTGTTGCCCGGAAGCGGAGTCTTACTGGATAGTTCGCATTCAGCTGGGCAGTTACGATACGAAAACTGCTGATTTCGTGATCGCCGGTCTGAGTCGCGCCTGGCCAAATATCAACCGTGTATTCGCCGAGGGCATTGACAGGTTCAATGCCGACGACTTCCAGATCAGCAGAGGCCTGCAAAAACCGCTCTCCCCAGAGATTGAAGTAGGTGGTTTCACTCGGCAAGGCAATCAATCCTAGAAACTCTACTGTCATTTTAGCGGGTTTGAGTTCAGCGGAATCGCCAGTACTGGAGTTGGCGTTGACGGCAACTAGGCCGATGTTCATCAATCGCTCGGAGTTGACTAAGGCATTTAGGCTAAAGTCCAAGACACGCTTTTTCTTTTCTTGGTCATGCTTTACGTTCTCGATTTTCGTGATACCGATGCCGTTGGGGCCTTTGAATAGAACAGCGAATAAATCACTGCAAGTATCATCAATTTGTACACGAGTATACATTCCTTTATGGAGCACTTCTTTCGGGTTCGGGAAGCTAAAAAGCCAAGTCGCGGCCCCTAGGTCCTGAACCTGAAAATCGCATTCTAATTTGCCGCTCAGCTCGCTGCTCTCTTCGATCTTGCTGATTTTGCCATTCTGGGCATAGCGTTTCCAATCGCACTCATTTTGGTCGGTATTCTGGAAAATACTGATTGAGTGTTGCCCATTTTTACCAAAGGGAGATAGGCTGCTGGAGCCGCCATCGCTGAAGCCATCACTGAGATAATGGCGCAAGAAAACCAAGTAGAGATAATCCAAACCCCCGGTACTCATATTCGCAGCAGCTGTTCTTAAGGGTGCCATCCCTTGGCCTGAGGCATACCTCGGATCACTGAAAACCTGATGCCAGAAATTGCTTTTCCAGTCATAGCGTTTTGACAGATAGTAGGCAAAGGCAGAGATGCTATAGCCGTGAAAACCAGCATTATTTTCATTAAAAAGCGAGCTGTAGCGATATAGGCCATTGATCGGAGCACGCGGATTCTTGTAAGTCGTCGGGCAATAGTTGGCACCTTGACGGCTGACTTTGCCCTCCATCCAGGTGGCAGTCATTTCATCTAGCCAGAGCGTGCCGGTATTGTTGGAATAATAATATTGCAGATAATGGAAAAATTCGTGTGAGA
>CAZUCG010000702.1:0-1561 GCA_964619145.1 uncultured Lentisphaeraceae bacterium
CGGCATAGTCGCCAGTCATATCGGCCTGCCCAGCTACGAAATAGTCCTCTGGCGAACTTTTATCGGCGGCTTGCTGATGCTGACTATTTTCAAGCTCGTGAAAGGACAGGCCTGCTTCTGGCGGGAGAAACGCCAATTCGCCTATCTCATCGCTTCAGGCGTGTCTATGGGCGCCAGTTGGATGTTCCTTTTCGAGGCATATCGGCATATTGGCGTGAGCTTGTCATCGCTGTTGTATTACTGCGGACCAGTCATAGTGATGGCATTGTCGCCGCTACTTTTCAAAGAGAAATTAACTTGCAGCAAAAGCATCGCTTTTCTGGCCGTTATCAGTGGCGTTTTTCTGGTCAACGGCCAAGTCGTGCAAGCAGGCCAGAATCACTGGGGGCTGTTCTGCGGCTTTATGTCGGCAGCGACCTACGCTTTGCTGATCGTCTGCAACAAGAAGGCCAGCCGCATCACCGGCCTAGAAAACGCAATGCTGCAAATGAGCATCAGCTTCCTGACCGTATTGCTCTTTGTCTTGCTCAAGCAGGGACATCTCACCCAGCCGGCCAACACCGACTGGCTGCCGGTTTTGTTGCTGGGAGTACTGAACACCGCGGGGGGCGGCTATTTGTACTTCTCATCATTGAATCAACTGCCGGCCCAAACAGTGGCCGTCTGCAGCTATTTGGAACTCGTGTCAGCAGTCATCTTTTCGGCCATTTTCCTGCGGGAAACGCTGACGCCAATACAAATCGTGGGCGCCGCCCTGATTGTCGGAGGCGCGATGCTGGGAGAATGCGCTAAGCCTAAAGCGCCAATCGAAAACGACTGACTAACAGCGATTCGCTTCTTGCTATCAGAGGAGTTGAAAACCACCACCAGATAGAGTGACGGCAATTGTTGAAGCAACTTTTTCCCAAAACTCGCGCTAATGAACGCATCTAACCGCAAGACAAGCTCCGACTAAAGCAGACTGAATTCGCCTGCCTTAACTATAGCAAAAATACAAAAGCACAAGAAGTGTCAAAGTAACACTTAGTAACGGCATTGACATTTTCCGATCAGCTGCTAAAAATATTTGCAGAGCAAGATGATATCACTGTAGTTAGGCTCAGTTATATTGTCGTTTAGAGAAAAACTTCTGTTTGTTTGTCAGGTCAAACTTCATTTAGGTATTATAGTATGTTTTTCCCCTCTTTATGGCTCAATTTTGGAGGTTTTCGTGAAAGTTCTGGTAATCAATTCTGGTAGCTCATCCTTAAAATTCACCTTATACGATATGAAAGATGAATCTGTCTTGGTGAAAGGGCTGGTTGAGCGCATAGGCTTGGACCACCCCCGGCTCGTTTACCAGCGTCCGCAGGTTGATGACTTGAACTTGGATTTAACGATTCGCAATCACGGCAAAGCCCTGATGGCTGTCTGTGAGAAGCTGGTTGACCCCCAATATGGCGTCTTGCGCAGCCTGTCGGAAGTAAAGGCCATCGGGCACCGAGTATTACACGGCGGCAAGACGTACTCAGCCCCAATTTTAGTAAACAAGGCTGTAAAGGAAGGTATTAGGAAGTGTAAC
>CAZUCG010000703.1:0-1560 GCA_964619145.1 uncultured Lentisphaeraceae bacterium
AAGTGAGTTAGGCAAAGGGATATTGCTATCTCCCACTGTTGATGGGACCATCATCATCGGGCCAACTGCTGAGAATCAAGATGAACGCGATGACACTGATACTAGCGCGGATGGCTTGGAGCAGGTCTTACAAATCGCGGGCAAGATTTGGCCTGGATTGGTGAGAAGCGCTTTAATCACTAGCTTCGCTGGCGTACGAGCTCATACCAGCAATAATGACTTTATTTTAGGCGAAGTGTCCTCGGCAGCAGGCTTCTTTAATGCCGCTGGCATCGAATCACCGGGTTTGACCGCGGCGCCAGCGATTGCGGCTTTCCTGAGTGGGCAAATTGCCTATCAGCTGTCAGCTGTGCAAAAAACTGCAGTGTTGACTCAGCGTCCGAGGGTGCCGCGTTTTCGCTTGATGTCTCAAGCCGAAAGAGTACGTGCCATAGCGTCCGATCCGTCTTCTGGGCGGATTGTTTGCCGTTGTGAGCAAATCACGGAGGCTGAAATTCGCGATTGTATTCGTCGTCCTGTTGGTGCTCGCACGGTTGATGCCGTCAAGCGCCGAACTAGGGCTGGTATGGGGCGCTGTCAGGGTGGCTTTTGTCTGCCTCGGGTGTTGGATATACTCAGCCAAGAATTATTGCTCAAGCCGGAACAAATCACCAAGGCGGGTGGTATCTCGAAGATTTTGTTGACTGGTCGTCCGGAATCAGCGCGTCAATCTGCGGCCTCGGTGATGATTGACAAGAAGCTACTTAAAGCTCCGCAGTTAATAATTATCGGTGGCGGTCCGGCTGGTTTGGCGGCCGCAATAGCGGCTTGGCAGGCCGGTTGCCGCGAGGTGCTGATTCTTGAACGCGAGTCAGAATTAGGTGGGATTCTCCGACAATGCATTCATACAGGCTTCGGGCTGCGGGTCTTTAAGGAAGAACTGACTGGCCCAGAATATGCTGAAAGGTATATTGAGCAAGTCAAATCTTTGGGAATACCTTATCAATGTAATAGTATGGTTTTAGATATTAGCGCTGAACGTGAAGTAACGGTGGTCAGCCCGACAGCTGGCCTGCAACAATATAAGCCTGGCGCAATTATCTTGGCTATGGGCTGTCGTGAGCGTTCACGTGGAGCCCTGGGGATTCCCGGCAGTCGTTGTGCTGGCATTTACAATGCTGGGACGGCGCAACGCTTTGTTAATCTTGATGGTGTGCTGCCGGGCCAGAAGGTAGTGATTTTAGGTTCCGGGGACATTGGTTTGATTATGGCTCGGCGGATGGTTTTTTCTGGAGCGAAAGTAGTTGCGGTGGTGGAGTTGTTGCCTTATTCCAGTGGTCTGAAAAGGAATGTTGTACAATGTCTCGATGATTATGGCATACCGCTGTTGCTGAGCCATACAGTTACCCGGATCATTGGTCGAGAGCGTCTGGTTGGTGTGGTTGTCAATGCGGTTGACGCTCAACGGCGACCCATTTTGGGCACGGAAAAAGAGTTCGCTTGCGATACCTTGTTGCTATCGGTGGGATTAATCCCTGAAAACGAACTCTCAAGATCAGCCCAAGTTCCGTTATCGACCGC
>CAZUCG010000704.1:0-1555 GCA_964619145.1 uncultured Lentisphaeraceae bacterium
CCACTTTTGCAAATCGGCGTATCCGCCGTCGTCAACGGAGTCTCGAATTGAATGAAAGAGACATCTGCCGCGCGCAGTACACTCTGCAATGGCTGCAAAATAGACCCGCCTTTGCCTTCCGCCAACAGCTTCTCCGGAACAGGACCGCGAGGACAAAAATCTCCGGCGAAAAGGAAAGTTAGCTGCTCTGTGCCTTCTGGTTCACGAATTTTCTGCTTGCCACTGTTATTAAAACTCATCTGCTGTTCCTTATTCTTTACTTGGGGTTAAATATTATTTCCTGCCGAAATGACTTCTAAACGCATACCAGCCCAACTTCTGGTGACTACACAATCGGGAAACAATCGCCGGGGTTAAAGAGACAGCCCGAGCTCCTCATCCAAGCTATCCAAGGCAGTTTTCTCTTCCCGGGCCATATTCTTGGGCATCTTATAGGTCGGCAAATAGCGATAATAGACTTGCAGGCTGAGGCAGCACAGGGCAGTATTGTACCAAGGCGCATAATTACTCGTATCTGCTTTTGCACCCTTGGGGTCCGGCTTAAGACCAACCGGGGCATCCCAATGCCCGTCGTCCTTCTGGTTTTTCACCAGCATCGGGGCAAATTTGTCATTCCATTTCCGCCAAGAACTCTGACCGGCGTGAAACATCACCTGAGTCTCATAGTACCAGCAGTACATTAATTGTCCGGTAGAGTTGATTGTGGCTTTGGGGTCAGTCCAGATAACAACCGGCAGATGGCTATCTACGATTAACTTAGCGACCGTCTTGACTTCCTTGCTGTTGCCCTCGCCCAGCAGCTGCAAGCATAGCGCCCCCGCACCTTGCATACCCCAACTGCCTCCGCCAGGAGAAGAGTAGCCCATCGGCCGGGTGGCATTGGTCTTAGAGTAGGCGACATTCTTGATGAAGCTGATGCCTTTTTCGATCGCTTGGTCCAATTCGGGGACTGCCGCCCCAGAGACAAAACCGGCCTTCATCGCCTGGAATTGCCAGCCGGCTACTGACAAATCCCAGCGGGCACCTTGAGCGTAGCTATAGTCGTAGCCACCACTCTTCTGCTGACCGTCCACTACCAGAAAGATCACCTTGTCCATCGCGGGCTTCAAATTTGGCAACTTGGTCATCCCATACGCCTCAGACAACGCGTAGGCCACGATACCATTGGAATAGGGCTCGATCTTCTTCTTGCCACTCGTGTCATCGGGCAATAACTCGACGTGACGGATCAAATATTGCATCGCTGCTTGAACCGTCATACCGTACTCGTCGCTAGTCGGCGTCTCGCCGTGCGCCAAATAAGCCAGCAGGCACAAGCCGGTCATCGCGGGGCGCTGACTGGGAGCCCAGGAGCCATCCGAGTTCTGCGTCTTCTTCAGCCATTGCAAAGCCTTGACTACTGCCCGCTCAGTCGCGTCATTGCCACCAAATTTCTTGCGCTGTTGAGTCCGCCCCTCATTGGAACGCCCCCCATACAACGAGGATAATTTCAACGGCGAGTCATTAGCCCGAATATCGAGCACATCGGAAAAATTCATCGCGTCATCGGTGGAGG
>CAZUCG010000705.1:0-1555 GCA_964619145.1 uncultured Lentisphaeraceae bacterium
TACCACAAGGATTCTGCCGATGCTACCCTAGAGCAATATCGCTCGTTACATTATGTCCGTCAGGAAGTCAAGAAGCGTTTTCCGGATTTGTTGATCGACTTTAGTTTTGAGTCTTATGGCACAGAATTCCCTAATATCGGTGCCCTGCAGTACTCGGAATTGCATCACTCTAGCAATATGAGCACCAATAACCCCACTATGGACGCCCGAAAAATCCGGCAGCAGATTTATCGCTATTGTCTGGTTCTGCCGCCAGAGCGAATTCTGGGGAGTCTGATCTGCCTTTCCGGAGAAAATGACGCCGAGCATCTCTACACTGCTTTTGCGGGTGTGCCGTTGGTGGCCGGGAATCTCTTGGCTATCAGTCCGCAGGACGTGGCTGTGATTGGCAATATCAGTCAGGCTTACCACGCGCAATTATCAGCTGGCCCATTGACAGAATTCTTTCTCTTGAACGGGGAGCCGCGCCCGGCCCGCTATGATTGGGATGGCTTCCTTAAGACTAACGCTGCCGGCGAAGGCATCCTGTGCGTCTTCCGCAATGATTATGCTGGTCCTGACTGCAGCTTCATTTTGCCGGCGGAGTTGCCGTACAGCGTCACGCTGAAAGATATGGCCAGCGGTGAAGAATTAGGCAGGGTGGTACCCGGTCAATCGATCAGTGTAGCATTCCAGGATTGCCCAGCTCGTGGTTTTGCCCTGATGAAGGCATAGATTGCTGGACCAGTCGTCAAACAGGAGGGGCGGTTTCGCACCTATTGCCAAGATTATGCTTAAAAGAATTTCTTTTTGCCAGCCGCTTATTCAGATTGCCGGGGTCATTGATTGGCTCGAGGCTGAGATGCTGCTGTCGGCCGGGTGTACTTGCCTAGGTTTCCCCTTGCGCCTACCTGTCAATCAGGCTGATCTAGGCGAGGAGGAGGCCCGGGATATTATTTGCCGATTGCCGTCTACTGTCTTGCCGGTGCTGATTTGCTACGAGAAGAAGGCAGCAGAGATTGCCCGCTTTGCCGATTTTCTCGGTGTCCCGGCCGTGCAATTGCACGGCGATAGCGAATTGGCGGAATTGGCGGCATTACGGCGCTACCGACCGGATTTGGCAGTTATCAAAAGCCTGATCGTCCGAGCAGAGGCAGAGTTTCAAGAATTTGTCGTGCGAATGCGCACCCAAGCGCCATATATCGATGCATTTATTCTTGATAGCTATAATTCTGTCACTGGTGCGACTGGCGCGACCGGTTTAGTACACGATTGGTCGGTTAGCCGTGCGTTGGTGCGACAATGCCCAAAGCCAGTAATTTTGGCGGGCGGGCTGACTCCGGCCAATGTCGAGCAGGCGATAAAGATAGTCCGTCCGGCTGGAGTTGATGCACACACTGGAGTCGAGGCGCAGGATGGTCGCAAAGACCCGTCTCTGGTGCGGGATTTCTTGCTGGCGACCCAAGCCGGATTCCAGGCCATCAGCTAGAGAATTAAAGACCCCGGCCAGCAATGCCGACCGAGGTCAGTTGTTTTTAAGTTTATCGGCAAAATCTTTTCCAGCCGCTATTACAGC
>CAZUCG010000706.1:0-1554 GCA_964619145.1 uncultured Lentisphaeraceae bacterium
CGCAGCCGCTAAAACACAGCTTTTACGAAAAATGCCACGATCATTTTGAAAATCTCCCAAAAATCATTAAAATTTGCGTAATCTGCGGACAAAACAATCCATATTACCTTTTTGGATGGGTTCTAATTAGCGAGTTATCGCCACTTTGTCCGATTCACTATCGCTGATGCCTTCTTCGGGGTCCTCCTGCGGCGGTATTTGCAGGTATTCCAAGGTGCTCTTAGCTATGCGACTGAAAGTTTCGCCACAGACCGTTCCACCAGTACGAAACTTCCCTTTGGGATTCTCAGCCGAGATTAACAACACAAAAGAGGGATTGTCAGCTGGAGCAAAGCCGACGAATGAAGAAAAATGCTTGCTATTTGAATAATAGCCCTTGCTTTTGCTCACCGGATCGGCCGGTATCCAAATTTGAGCGGTGCCGGTCTTGCCGGCTATCTCATAGCCCTTCACTGCTGCTTTGCGGCCAGTGCCTTCCGGCTGGGTGACCAATTTCAAGGCCTTGGTCATCAGTAACGCCGTCTCCCGAGAAATCGGTTTTGCTTTGCTGCGCGGCTGGGAATGCACCGTCCGACCATCTGGATAAACCACCTTCTCCACAATATATGGCTGCATCATAACTCCGGCATTGGCCAAGGCACTCCAGCCCTGAATAATTTGCCACGGCGTCAGTGAGACGCCTTGACCAATCGGCATCCGAGTCACGGTCAGGGTATCCCAGTATTTCAAGGGCTTGAAAAGTCCCCTGGATTCATTGCCAAATACTCTGGGTGTGTCGTCGGCGGGATAGAAGCCCAAGCCGGTAGGTTGTCCGAAGCAAAATGCCGCCAGGCCTTTGTAAGTCAATTCCTCGCCCAGATCGAGAGCGATTTTGGCGGTACCGATATTGCTGGATTTCTGGATAATTTTGGCCACTGTTAAAACCCCGTAACCGTGGCTATCACGCAAGGGACGTCCGCCATAACGCCAGTACCCTTGCTCGCAATTGAATTCTGTTTCCAGGCTTACGCAACGATTTTCTATTGCGCTGGCAATGCTGATACCCTTCATAATGGAGCCAGGTTCGTAGCATTTGTACAAGGCGTGATTCGGCAGTCTCTCTGCCAGCATAGTGCTTCTGTCATTGGCATTGAATTGCGGGTATTGCATTGCCGCCATTACTGCCCCAGTCTGTGGGTTGAGCATTAACGCATAAGCGTGATCAGGCTGATACTTTTCCAGCAGCTCACGCATTTCTTCCTCCACAATCTGCTGCAACGGCGCAGAGACGGTCAAGTATACATCTGCGCCATTCTGAGGCGGCTTGACTACTATGCGCCCTTCCGGCAAAGGCCGTCCCAAGCGATCGCGGTGGAATTCCAACTTCCCGGGCTTAGCGGTCATAATGTCATCAAACATCGCCTCGATGCCGCTAATGCCGCGTCGCTGGTGGTCTAAATACCCCAGCATATTGGCCAAATGCTGGTCACGGGGATAATCACGCTGCCAGGATTCCAGCGAGCGGATGCCCTTTATCTTTCGTTTGTTGATTTTCAACTGACCGACTTCAGCCAT
>CAZUCG010000707.1:0-1553 GCA_964619145.1 uncultured Lentisphaeraceae bacterium
GCCTAGGCACCCGATTTTGCTGAGTACCTTTTCGGGTGGCCTCTTGACAAACAGGATTCTACTGATCGGGCACGCAAGTACGATTGCAGTCAAGAAAGTCCGGGATTTGAATTGATTTCTGTGAAACCGCGGTGTATCTTATACACAAATCTCTGTATAAAATCAAGTGCTAAAATATTTCTTTCACCAGCCATTTTAATTCAAAGGAGCAACAGTTTTATGACAACCACCCGGCCACGCTTTTTTATCGGCATTTTGATTTTTTCGTTATTATGTAGTATGCCTTACTTGGCAGAAGAGGCGCCCTTGTTGAGTGCCAAGGTCTCTGCCATACAGCAATCACAGGACTCAGTGAGTAGCCTACGCGCTGACTTTGTCAGTTTATTGAAGACGGCCGGCATACAGCAGCCGTTTGTGCCAGACTCGGTCTCCGTCCTTGCTGCTGATGGAGAATTTCTGCCGGTGCGTGTTGTACCTGAGAAGGGCATCTATCGCGTCTCCTGGGCCGTCCCCGCTGCCAGCAAAAAAGAAGATTATGGCAGCAGCAGTGAGTTCACCCTGCTTTTCGGCACAGCTAAGGGCAATTCGCCAGTTTTACAAGAGGAAGAGAACTTGGTCTTCAATGGTAATTTCCGGCAATTAAATAAAGATGGGCTACCGTTGGGCATCCCGGTCGCTCTTTTCCAAAAGGACCTCGAGGTAGTCGATGGTTTGCCAGGCAGCAAAGCAGTGGCGTTGCTCTCTGACAGCGAGAAAAAATGCATTTTTCGTTCCCAATGGGTATATTGTTCTCCCAATACCAACGTAGAATATCGCGTTAAGTATAAGATTTCCGGTGCCAAAGCCCATCATTACAAGCGCACCATCTACTCCAATATTAACTATCGGGACACCGCTGGAAAGTATCTCAGCCGTCAGAGTGCGTTGTCTTCTATGAGCAGCGACAGCGATGGCTTCCAAGAATATTTTGTCGTGCTACCGATGCCGACAGACGCCGCCAGCACCAATTTCGAGTTACGCAGCGGTAGTTCAGTGCCCGGTTCAGTCATCGTTGGCGAAGTCAAGATCACTTCCGCTGCACTGCCGGAAATTACCGAGGCCAGCACCGCCAGTGGTGAAATCAAGAGTCTAGTTGCCAGCAACACTAACATCTACCGCTATGACTTAGGTACTGCCGGCTCGCCGGTTATGGATTCTTTCACGGCCTTGACTGCAGATGACAAATATACTGCAGAAAACAAGTGCGGTTTTATCCGTGTGGCTCGCAATTTTTCTCGTGACAAAGGCAGCCCGGACAACTTGGCCCGGGATTTCGTCGCAGCCTATCAAGCTACCCTGCGCCTGGATATCCCCAATGGGAAATACAGTCTGTGGGTCCTTAGCGGTGACTCCCAGACCAGTGGTACGGTCGCGAATTTCTATTTCAACAAATCTCTGGAACTAAATGGCAATGTTGTTTTTCAGGACAACACCAAGCCCGCCGACTTTTTCCGCAACCAGTATCTCAGCAACTACCGGCATTTCTGGCTGCCAGGGATGAATTATTATGACAC
>CAZUCG010000708.1:0-1551 GCA_964619145.1 uncultured Lentisphaeraceae bacterium
AAGGATGGTCGCGAAAGTCAATCCACACATACTGGTCACGGCCATGGCAATGTAGAATGCGTCGAGCAGCAATGGCAACATCCCTAGCACAGTGGTCAACGCCGCCATACTGACCGGTCGCAGGCGGCTGACGCCCGCTGATATCAGCGCGTCGTAAGGCTGTGCCCCGGCTGCGCGCTGATTGTTGATCTCGTCAATCAGCACAATGGCATTTTTGACCTGCATGCCGACTAGACTTAGAATGCCCAGCAGGGCCATAAAACCAAATGGCTGTTTGAAAACCAGCAACCCAAAGATCACCCCGATCAGCCCTAGCGGCACTGAGAGGGAAATCACCAGTAGCTGGCGCACGGAGTTGAATAGGCAGATCAAAATCAGCAGCATAGCCACGCCGACCACCGGCAGCTTCGCCGCCAACGATGCATTGGCGGTTTGCGAACTCTCGTATTCACCGCCCCATTCTATTCTGTAGCCTTCTGGCAACTCGATATTCGTGAGTGTAGCCGCAACGCGCTTAAAGGCCTCTGAAGCCATCTCGCCGCTCGCGTTGCATTTGATGGTCAGGCAGTACTGGCGGTCTTGCCGATAGAGACGGCTTTCCTCTGAGCAGTTGGCAAATTTCTCCACGATTTGTGACAGCGGTACGGCGCGGCCTATGGCCTTGCTCCAGACCTGTACACTATGGATGGCGTCGGGGTCGTCGCGCTCTTCCCGTGGAGCCGCGGCGATGATCGGCAAGACCTCGTCGCCCTCACGATATGCGCCGATTGTCAGGCCGCCGTAACTTCGCTGCAGGGCCGCGGCGACATCGCTGCGGGTGATACCTAGACTGCGGGCCTTGTTCTCCGATATTACCGGGTCGATGCGGTTTACGCGGTTGCGCCAGGTGCTCTGCAATTCTACCAAGTGCGGGTCATCTGCCAGGAGGGCTAAGCCCTGGTCGCCAAGGCGACGCAGTACGAGCGGGTCTTGGCCCAGAAAACGTACTTGGATTTTTTGCGGATCGCCGGGGCCAAGTACGAAATGCTGGTAGTAAACCATACAGTCTGGCAGTGCCTCCTCGCTGTAGTCGACAATGGCTTGACCTAGCGCGTCAATGCGCTTATAGTCATCAACATCGACAAAGATGATGCCGTAGGACGCATCGACATCCTCCGGTGTGTATGTCAGCAGGAAGCGCAGGCCGCCACTGCCGCAAACAGTCGCTTGGCCCTTGACGCCTTCCAAGCTGCTGATGTATTCTTCGAGTTTAGTGATTTCCCGTTCTGTGGCCGAGAGGTCCGAGCCCTGCGGCAGCCAGCAATGGATCATAAATTGCGGCCGGGTAGAGGTGGGGAAGAAGCTCGTTTTGACTCGGCTGAAGCCGGCCAACGCCAGGAGCAGCAAAATGCCCATCGCCACGAGGGTCAGCCAGCGCCAGCGGATGGCGGCAGATAAAAAGCCACGGTAAACCCGAAAAAAACTAGATGCATAAGGGTCCACCACCGCGTTGTCGTCGTTCTTTTTAGCATTTTTGGACAGAAACAGCACACAGAAAAGTGGGGTGACGGT
>CAZUCG010000709.1:0-1551 GCA_964619145.1 uncultured Lentisphaeraceae bacterium
AGCGGTTGTGCGTACGTGGTCGATGCGGCACCGATAAACGTCAATGTCTTTGCGTCAAAATCTGCAGGTGTCAAGTCCGCACCTGTCGAGCTTGAAACGTTCTTCTTAGCGCCGGTCAGGTAAATAGTGGGCGAAACCGTTGTGCTCGTGCCTGCCTCAACGATTGTAAATTGCTGAAGATGGGGATAAGCGGCTTTTGTTTCGGGGTGGCAGGCATGTACACCGGCAATAGTAAAGACCATCCCCACTTGCTGGTCGCCAATGGCAATATCGGAATCCATGTTGACCGTATTACCGCCATCGGTAACACCTGCATCGGCATCGGTGTCAGCAGTCACGTCGGAACCATTGGTCAGCGACCAAATGCGTTCATTTTCGTAAAAATCAGCCATGCTGGTCCGCTTGACCAGACCCTCGCGATATTGCTTGCCTATCTCGCCGGATGGCGCGAAATAGGCCGATACGCCATTGACCAGATCGCCCATGCTGACGGAATCCATCTGCAAGCAGCGCATATTGTCCTTGGGGGCTAAACCTTGATTGAGCTTTGCACGTGCCGCGCCGGGGGCAACCAGTGAGTTAATAGCGGTGCCCGCAGTGCCGGCAACGTTGTAAGTCGCTTTGGTGGCAAATGCCAGGAAATCGGCCTCGATGCCCGACACCAGCACCGCAACAGCCGGCTCGATGTAACGCTTGGAAAATGCCGCAACCTCCTTGACATTGGCAGTATCGAGTGCCAATTCAGCGCTATTGAAGCGCATATCAACACCGTCTTGAGTAGCAACGGTAATGGTTTGCGTTGATTCGTCCTGGTCTTGCACGTCCATGACGCGAGAGCCCTGACGGCGGGTATATTTGTTGGGGTTCCTCACCCTCAGGCTCGAGCCGATTTTAGCGCCCGTTTTGCCAAAAGATGAGTCGTATTGCCTGTCTACCGTGCCGATAAACTGGGCCTTTTCATGCGCGATAGCCAGCGCCTCGCGCGCCACCATATCGATAAATTTTAGTGTATTAGCCATTTAAAGCTCCAAATTGGAATATGCGTCATCACGACGTGTTTAAAGCGTTGTTCAGCCAGCGGACTTGCGCCACTTGGCATATTGTTCATCTGTCATTTCTGCTGGTGAGCGTACTGATTTAGCATTGCCACCAACGGTGGGCACCGGATTTGCCGCCGTGGGTTGCTGTTTCTTCAGTCCTTTCGCCTTTTTCATCGCTCTGTCATAGAGCATCGCCTTGCGCGCCAGCGCGATATTGCTTGCCCGGGAATGGTTGAGATTCATAAGATCCTGCTGCGAATAGCCCTGTGCAGTCAGATAGTCAATCATATCCTGCTCCTCGCGTTCGCGTACGGCCTTGTCTTTCCATTCCGGAATAAATTCGTCGACTAGTTTTTTGCCTTCCTCGGCCATGCGCTGTTGCAGCTCGATAGTTTGCTGCTCCATCTGCTGCTGCTGCAGGTAGGTCTGCGCCGCCTGCGCCTTCTGCAATGTCGCCGGTCGCTGCTGAAAAATCTCGCGCTGTTTCAGGTATTCGTGGGGATTTTGAGCC
>CAZUCG010000710.1:0-1550 GCA_964619145.1 uncultured Lentisphaeraceae bacterium
TTGATACGCATAACCTTGATGAGCTCTTGAATATAAATTTTGCCCTGGATGGACTGCGGGTTTTTCGAGTCAAATGCTTAACTTATGAGAATATGGCGCCCCGCTCGGGCAAAGAAAATCAGAGTGCTCGCACTGATTGGGAGGATAATTTGCTTGGGGTAGAGAAGTTGACTGGTCAGTACGGTCAACTCTGCATCAATAACCCAAATCTACTGTTACCCTCGGAGGTGGAGATTTTGACCCGGGATGTGGAAACTATCAAAGAACATTATGACTTGATTTTCTTGAGCCGAGCAGAAGAATGTACTGGTAATGAGTCATTTTTCAATCAGATCGCGAATTTCGCTGATTGTAGCATACTTTTTTTTGGCTATCGGCGTTCCCCTCGCTGGTTGTTGCGCAATTTAGGCAAGATTAAAGAAGGGATATCTTCGCAGATTGGCGCTATTTTGACTGGAGTGAAAATGAAATGACAGTTATAAAACGATATTTTTGGGCAGCACAGTTGTTTTTTATGTTGGCTGTATTTCTACTGCTAGTCGGTTGTAAGAGCGCCTACTCCAAACTGCCAGACGCTTCCACGGTGTTACTGGAAGAATCTTTGGTCACCGAGGAAGATGTTAGGGCGCGAGAAAACATTATGCTGGAAATCAACAAGCGGCCTTATCCTGACTATTATATCGACGCAAGCGATGTTTTTACCGTTAAAGTTTATAATAACCCAGACTTAGAAGTGACCACGCCGGTGACTCCAGATGGCTATATCGCGATGATGTTTGTCGGTCAAATTAAAATAGGTGGTCTAACTATTCCCAATGCCGTAAAAAGGGTAGAGGAGGCGTTGTCGGCTTATATCAAAAATCCCGTCGTCGGTGTTTTGCCGCAAGAAATACACTCTCAGACGGCGACGATCTCCGGTGCGGTTTCAGGTCCGGGCATCTACTCTGTGCACGGTAATATCAAGTTAGCGGATTTATTCGCCAAGGCCGGCGGTTCGTCCAAACGGATGTTTGATGGCAAAGTATTAGATGCGCACGATTTCACCAACTCGTTCTTTGTTCGGGACAAGGATATTATTCCCGTCGATTTCAGCAAGGCCATTGACTACGGGAACCCGTTACACAACATCAGGCTTCAGAAAGGCGATTACATCTATATCGCTGCTCGGACGGAAAAAATGGTCTCGGTGTTTGGCCAAGTGCAGAATCCGCGCTTCCAGATGTGGAATGCCGGGATGGGATTGCTGCAGGCGCTCAGCAATGCCGGCGGGCTGCACGACGAGCATTGGGAATACGCAGTCATTATGCGTGGC
The DNA here is from genome assembly GCA_964619145.1 of uncultured Lentisphaeraceae bacterium. Classification (GTDB taxonomy): domain Bacteria; phylum Verrucomicrobiota; class Lentisphaeria; order Oligosphaerales; family Oligosphaeraceae; genus JAAZIZ01. The sequence goes on from CAZUCG010000710.1 coordinate 1,313, forward strand.
GGGATAGGTAATATGCGCTTCTATCGGGCTGATTTGCAAGCCATTCTTAATGGTGAGAAGCCCAATGTGCCGTTGTTGGCAGGTGATATCGTCTATATCCCCAAGGATGCAATCTCTGGCTATAACGTCTTTGTGCGCAAGTTGTTACCCACGGCGCAAATGGTGAATATGCTGCTCTCGCCGATTTCATTCTGGTATAGCGGCAACGACTAACTAGAGACCAATGCCCCTTCCCCCC
>CAZUCG010000711.1:0-1532 GCA_964619145.1 uncultured Lentisphaeraceae bacterium
TGTAGCTGAAGTCGGCACTTTCGCGATAGCTCAATCGAGAAAAGGAGACTGCACTATGAAAACCGAGTTCTTTTCTTTTACCCCCCGTTGTAATCGGCCGCACTCGTTTACCTTGATTGAACTGTTGGTGGTAATTGCCATCATTGCGATTCTAGCCTCGATGCTGCTGCCGGCTCTCGGCAAAGCGCGGCAGAAGGCACAAGAGATCAAATGTGTCGGCAATTTTTCTCAGCTGGGTAAGGGTTTTATGATGTACTCTGATGATTATGATGATCAGCTAGTACCATATTGGAATACAGTCGCCAATAATTCCACTGGAGCTAAGGGCTGGTTCTATGGTGGGGTTACAACCGGCCTGGTCGCTCCATACCTTAATCATAATGTATTCAGAGCTAATCTGGGCGGCTGGTACCGTAACAGTGATAATAGCTTCGTCAGCAGCCCATTCGCCTGCCCGGCCCGCAATCCGTTAGGATATATTCAACGCAATTACCCACCCAATACCCACGTCTATCTGAATGGACTGGGAATAAATAATCGTCTGGGCGACTCTACCCACCGCAAACAAAAACTCAGTGCGGTCAAAAAGCCCGCCCGCAGCGCTTATGTCGGCGAGGGGCGTTATACTGGCGCTTACATCAAATGGGGTGATGACTCTTCTCGTATAGTCTATCCACACGAATACAATGCCGAACTTGACCAGGAGTACTTCCTGAGCAGTGGACCGGGCAAAAGCACCTTCCTGTTTATGGATTTTCACGCAGAATGCCTCTCACGCCAGCAAGTGCCCAATTCAATCCGAGATACGTTTAGGGCGGCTTATTGCTCTTTTTGGCTGTTTAATCCTTTGTCTTCAACAGAGTTCACCTATTATAACGATAACTGGTAGGACTAGGACGGCGAGGAAGAATAAGGCGCAATTCTGGCACAGTCGATTCCCAAATGGCGGAGATGCTGCGTTGACGATGTCTCCTGCCAGTTCGCGATTTTTGCTGCTCTCGGAGAATATCCCCCGGGAATGGGGAATAGAGGCACCCGACCTTAAAGCAACAGCCTTTTCACCAAAAAATGTCAGTCGCTGTTTAAGTTTTCCGCGTAACCAGGACAAAACCAGCGAGTCATTTTTTTCGTATTTCTGCAGCATTTATTTCAATTCAAAGGAGCAACAGCATTATGACAACCAACTGGCCACGCCTTTCTGCTTGTATCCTGATTTTTTCTTTACTCTGTAGTACGCCATCCTGGGCAAAAGAAGCGCCCTTGCTGACCGCCAAGGTTTCTGCCATACAGCAATCGCAGGCCTCAGTGAGTAGCCTGCGCGCTGATTTTGTCAGCCTATTAAAAACGGCCGGCATACAGCAGCCGTTTGTACCGGAGTCGGTAGCTGTCTTGGCGGCTGATGGAGAATTCCTGCCGGTACGCGTTGAGCCTGAGCAGGGCATCTATCGCGTTTCCTGGGCTGTCCCCGCTGCCAGCAAGAAGGAAGATTATGGCAGCAGTAGTGAGTTCACCCTACTTTTTGGTACAACCAA
>CAZUCG010000712.1:0-1531 GCA_964619145.1 uncultured Lentisphaeraceae bacterium
GTTGTGCCAACTGCCAACCGGCAATATATACTGTATCAATGCTCTGTTGGCAAGTATTTCAGGAAAGATTTCCAATAGTTCCACAGATGGCGGCCGGTCTAAGCCTAGGAGAGTATGCTGCCTTGACGGTTGCCGGGACGATCGATTTTGCCACCGGGTTGAGTTTGGTAGCCAAACGCGGCGAGCTGATGGATGAGTCCTGCCAGCTGACCGATGGCGGGATGTGTGCAGTTCTGGGGGCTGATGTGGCTGTACTACAGCCAATCTGTCAGCGCTTTGACTTGGATATCGCTAATTTGAATTGCCCGGGTCAGATTATTATCAGCGGTAGGCAGGCTCGAGTTTTGGCGGCGGCAGCCGAATTGCAGTCTGCCGGCTTCAAAGCGATGCCTTTGCCAGTTGCCGGTGCCTACCATTCGCGGTTGATGCAATCAGCCGCTGATAAATTCGCTACTGTTTTAGCGGAGGCGCAATTGCAAACGCCGCAATTACCTGTCGCCCAGAATATTTGTGGCACAATCGTGACTACGCCGGCCGAGATGCGACGTAATCTAGTGACTCAGATTTCTGGCAGTGTCCGTTGGGAAGATTGTGTGCGCACGCTGTTGACCGGCTCTGACCTGCTGTTGGAATTTGGTCCTGGGACGGTTCTGGCGGGCTTGCTCCGGCGCATTGACCGGGCAGTGCCGGCCTTCAGTATCAATTCCTGTGAGACGTTGGATAAGGCAATAACGGCTTTAGAAAAAATGTAACCTGGGAAATAGAGAGGAAATAGCGATGGCAGACTTCAGTGGACAAGTAGTACTGGTGACTGGCGGCACCCGCGGGTTGGGACGGGCAATGGCCAATGCATTTGCCGGCCTAGGTGCGGATGTAGTTATTGTCGGTACAGACGCCGAGCGCTCACAGCGGGCCGCTGCAGACATAGCTGCGCAATCTGGCCAGAAGGTATTGGGACTTGCCGCCCAGGCCGCGGATTTCGCGGCGGTGGAGGCGCTGGTTGCTGAAGTGATGACGACTTTCGGGAAGATTGATGTGCTGGTCAATAATGCCGGCATTACTCGCGATAACCTGCTGCTGCGTCTAAAGGAAGAAGATTGGGACGCGGTGCTGGACATCAATTTGAAAGGCGTTTTTAATTTCACCAAGGCGGTCAGCCGCAATATGTTGAAGGCCAAGTATGGCCGTATTATCAATATTTCTTCGGTGGTTGGGTTGTTCGGCAATGCTGGCCAATCTAATTATGCCGCGGCTAAGGCGGGCATTATCGGCTTTAGTAAATCTGTGGCCCGGGAATTGGCTAAGCGCAATATCACTGTCAATGTGATTGCTCCAGGATATATGGAGACCGAGATGACGGCAGCGTTGCCTGCTAGCGCGCAACAGGATCTGTTGCAGCGTATCCCAGTAGGGCAGATCGGCCAACCAGAAGACGTCGCCCGGGCCGCCGTATTTTTGGCGGCCAAGGCGGCGAATTATATCACTGGCCAGGTCCTGTGTGTCGATGGCGGCCTAGCGATGTGAGATAATT
>CAZUCG010000713.1:0-1525 GCA_964619145.1 uncultured Lentisphaeraceae bacterium
TTGTCCCCCACGAAGTCGTGGGGATGGCCAACTACACCAAGAATATTATGGTCGGGGTCGGCGGTTCAGATATGATCAATAAATCACATTTCTTGGGTGCAACTTATGGGATGGAGCGCTTGATGGGGGTCAACGACAGCCCAGTCCGACGGCTCTTCAACTACAGCGCTAAAACTTTCTTGGCTGATTTGCCCATAGTCTATATCCTGACTGTGATGGCTAAAAACCAATCTAGCGGCAAAATGGATATGAAAGGGCTCTATGTCGGCGATGATGACGAGACCTTCGCCCAAGGTGTAAAGTTAAGCCAGCAAGTGAACTTGGATTTGCTCGATGCACCGATTAAGAAAGTCCTGGTCTATCTCGATCCAGAAGAATTCAAGAGCACCTGGCTCGGCAACAAGGCCGTTTACCGTACCCGGATGGCCATTGCCGATGCTGGCGAGTTAATAGTCCTGGCGCCCGGCTTGAAGCAATTCGGCGAAGACCCGCAAATTGACAAACTTATCCGCAAATATGGCTATAAGGGCACACCTGCGACCTTGAGAGCCGTGGCTGAGAATGACGACCTCCGGCAGAACCTCGGCGCCGCCGCCCACTTGATCCACGGTTCCAGCGAAGGCCGATTCACCATCCGTTACTGCCCAGGGCCGGCTCTGAGCCGGGCAGAAGTCGAAGCGGCCGGCTTTGCTTCTGCCGACCTCGAGGAAATGCTACAACATTATCAGCCGGAAAAACTCCGAGACGGCTTCAATCGCTTGCCTGATGGCGAAGAAATCTTCTATATCAGTAACCCGGCCTTGGGTCTCTGGGCTCTGAAAAAACAGTTTGCTTAAGTAGAAAGAGAAAAATTCGGGCCTGCTACTCTAAACTCTCAATACTGGAGGTGTTAGATGGAACTTTACCACAAGCCGTTGTGTGTCTTGCAGCCAAAGAAATGCTTTACTTTGATTGAGTTGCTGGTCGTCATTGCTATTATCGCAGTTTTAGCCTCAATGTTGCTGCCGGCCTTGAGCAAAGCCCGCGCTTCTGCCCAAAAAATCCAATGCACGAACAATATGCGACAAATTGCGGTGGCGGTCTTCACGTACTGTGATGACAACGAAGGTGAGAGGCCGTTCAACAGCTTATCGTCTTCTAATTATCTGTACAACTACACCCTTTTAGGATACGGCACGCCGTTCCCGACCTACCTCGGTGTTCCCGCTGAGTACATCTATCCCGGCGGCCTCAAATACAAAGACGCACCGCCTATTGCCCGCTGCCCGGTCGGTGGACGAGATGGCCTACCCAACCCGCAACGCGCTGATACCAATCCGAATTTCAGCTACGGCTTCCAGTCCCGCCCAAATGATTTCTTCCCTCCAGCTGCCAAATTGCACAATATCGCGAACCCCGGCACCCGCCTGATGCAGGGCGACGCGGGCAATGTGAGTGCCTGGGGAATATGGTCCCGCGGCAGTTTCGCCCGCCGTCACGACGGTAACAAGACGAATATCTCTTTTATGGATGGCCACGTCGAACA
>CAZUCG010000714.1:0-1520 GCA_964619145.1 uncultured Lentisphaeraceae bacterium
TTCTACTGCCGCCGATAAGGAGCTTGAATTAAGAGAGGCTATCGCGCCAGAATAAGCCGCAAATCAAGCCCGCCGCAAAGGATTTGTCGGCCTTGGCCGGATATCTGGTAAATCAAGATTATAGTATGAGTTTTACTTTGCGGCATAGACGCCGCAGTTATGCCGCATAATTCGCTTATTAGCACTGCTAGGATATATTTGATGTCTGAGATATTACAGAGCATCCTTTCGGCCATCGGTAACACGCCCTTGGTACAATTGCAACGGCTGACTTCCGCCGATTCCGCCAAGATCGTAGTCAAGGTGGAAGGACTGAACGTCGGTGGCAGTATCAAAACTCGTACCGCCCTGGCGATGATCGAGGGGGCAGAACGCGATGGCCTGCTCAAACCCGGCTCAGTAATCATTGAACCAACAAGTGGCAACCAGGGCATCGGTCTAGCCTTGGTCTGCGCCTTAAAACACTACCGCTGTATTATTGTGATGCCAGACTCCGTCAGCATAGAACGCCGCAGTATCATCAAACTCTACGGTGCTGAAATTGTCCTGGTCCCCGACAATGGCGATATCGGCAAGGCCATCGACACCTGCATCCATAAGGCTCTCGAACTGCGAGACAGCCTCCCCAACGCCTACGTCCCACAACAATTTGAGAATCCGAACAACCCGGCAATCCATCGTCGCACCACCGCCCTAGAAATTCTGCGCCAGCTTGGCGATACTCGGGTGGACGCCTTCTGCTGCGGCATCGGCACCGGTGGCACCTTAACCGGCATTGGCGAAATCCTGCGACAACGTTTTCCGGACATCTACATCGCTGCGGTTGAGCCAGAGAACGCCGCCATCCTCGCTGGTGGCGCCATCAGCACCCACTTGCAGATGGGCATCGGCGATGGCCTGCTGCCTAAAAACTTAAACACCGAGCTAATTTCCGAGAGCATCATTGTCTCCGATGCGGAAGCGATGGCTGTCGCCTGCAACTTGGCTCGGCAAGAGGGCTTGCCGGCCGGCATCTCCAGCGGTTCCAATGTCGCTGGAGCTTTGCGCCTGGCCAAGCGTTTGGGCCCCGACAAGATGGTCCTGACCGTCCTGCCTGATTCTTACGACCGATATTACTCAACCCCCCTTTTTTGCTATGACTGAGAAACTACTAACCGACAAGAACGCACTAGTCTCTGGTGGCGCCCGCGGCATAGGCGCGGCCATCGTCGAGCAACTGCTGCAACTGGGTGCTAATGTGACATTTTGCGGTCGCAGCGCCCGCGCCGGCCTGAAGGAGCGCTTCGCATACCTTGACCTACATTATCCAGGGCGCTGGCAATACAGTATATGTGACATCAGCGATCATAAGAGCCGCCTGCAGCTACTTGATGCTTGCGCCAACAAATTCGGAGAACTTGACATCTTGGTCAACAACGCCGGTGTCGCACCCGAGCAGCGAGCCGACATCCTGCAAGCCAGTGAAGAGAGCTACGACCGAGTGATGGACATCAACCTCAAAGGGCCGTATTTTCTGACTC
>CAZUCG010000715.1:0-1517 GCA_964619145.1 uncultured Lentisphaeraceae bacterium
GCCCACTTTCGAGTAGAGCCGTTCTTTCCCGGGCGCAGATATGCAGACCAACCAATCGATATCAGATTGTTTCAAGTCCGCAATTAAAGCCTGCAAAATTTGTGTAGCAATACCTTGGCCGCGAGATTCTTCTGCAACCACCAAGTCCAGGAGATACGCGTCGCTGATGCCGTCTGAGAGTGCTCTCATCAAGCCGATAATTTTATCATCAGCGAACGCACCCATTACCCGGTAAGAGTTACCGATCAACTTCTCTACCCAAGCCTCATCCGGATTATCTTTTTCCGTCAACCAGCCGGCCTCTCGGTATAGCCCAATCAACGCAGCGGCTATTTGTTGAGCCTCATTTGGCTTAACCAGCCTGACTACTATATCTTTCATTGTCTTACCTGTGTTTTTCAAAACTGCCTCTACTAGCTAAATCGCGCTTCGTAGAAGTGGCCTGGCTTGCTACCTGGGCAGCTTAGTCAGCCAGATAAATGCCCAGATTGCAACCGACTCGGCGCTCGCCATTGCGAGCCTGGTGATTAACTTTCTGAACCGCAGATTTTTCTGGGTCCCAATAAACTAATGTTGTCGAGCCGCCGCCGTCCATATTCAAGCCATTGTAGGCCCCAAAATAGCGCAACCAAGCAGCGACTTCTGCAGTGCTGGCGCCTTCGCTATAGCCATCCTGGCGGCCATCGATGGTTAGCAAAATCAAGAATTTACTGCCCTCTGACAGGCCGTACCCAGTGCGCGGATGCAAAGACTTGTCCTTGCTGGTCACCTCGCCATTTTCCAGCACAAAACTGAAGCCCGAGACCGCGGTCTGAATTTGCGAGAGGTCATCCCCTGACGCGATTTTTCCGAAAGTCACGCGTCCATCCCGAGATACTAGCAAGGATGGGCCGCGGGATGGCTCGCTGACCATCACTCCAGCAGAAACAATCAAGCCTAAGTTGCCGCTATATTTATGGTTGAACGGCTTTTCCCAAGGTTGCCAGCCATTGGCATTAACAGCCAAGAGCATCTTCAGGCCACGCTTCCGCGCCTGCAATAAGAACTCTCGCGTCGTTATGCGCTGGGTACGGATTTCCAGACTGGGGTAATCCGGCATCGGCTTGCCCCAGTCTTCGTCCCGGGCTGTGGCTAAAAAACGCAATTTAGGATTAGACAAATCGACTCGCATAGCGTTGATTTTCAGAATTCTCGGCTTCTGGACCGCTAGGGCGGCAAGCCGGATGCCTGGGTACAACTCCTCAGCAAGTTGCCAATTGTACAAACCGGTTTGGGGCAAGGCCGATCCACTAACAAACAGCCAACCCCACAGCCAAACGACTATGCATACCCGGTAGCAAATCTTGAACATTGTGCCTCCCGCAAAAATTATCCTCCAGCAATGAATAACCTATTACTATAATATCTGATCAGCGAAAAAACAATCCGCTGCGGTTATCATCCCCAGATAAGCATCTATTGAGGGTAATGCGTCAGTGAAGCTGGGTAAGCCGATAGCGTAATTTTATCTCAAGTAG
>CAZUCG010000716.1:0-1512 GCA_964619145.1 uncultured Lentisphaeraceae bacterium
GACGGTTTGACCTCGGTAGTGAGGAAAGTCGCACATGGTATTGAAGAGGAACTGATTGTTGGAATCGGCGTTGACAGCACCGGTTCAACTGTATGTGCTGTGGATCGTGAAGGCACTCCACTGGCGCTGAAAGACGAATTCTCCGAATCCCCCGATGCCATGTTTCTTTTGTGGAAAGATCATACGGCAATTGCCGAAGCCGATGAAATCAACCGCATCGCCGACGCTTGGAAAGAAGACTACCGGCGGTACGTGGGCGGCAATTACTCGTGCGAATGGTTCTGGAGTAAAATTCTGCACGTTCTGAGAAAGAACCCCGAAGTCGAAAAGGTGGCGTTTAGCTGGGTGGAGCACTGCGACTGGATCGTGGGTGAGCTCACCGGTAACACCGATCCCTTGAAAATGAAGCGCAGCCGCTGTGCTGCCGGACATAAAGCCATGTGGCATTCCGAATGGGGCGGTCTCCCCCCGAAAGATTTTCTTGATGCTATTGATCCGCGTCTGGGCAGGTTGCGGAATTGTCTTTATAGCGAAAGCCAAACCGCGGATCAGCCAACCGGGAAGCTATCACCAAAATGGGCAAGGATTTTGGGGCTTTCTCCTGAAACTGTGATTGCCGGTGGTCAGCTAGACTGTCACGCCGGCGCCGTAGGCGCAGGAATTCTGCCGGGGAAACTGGTAAAAGTCATCGGCACCTCGACCTGCGACATCATGGTGGGGAAAACTGATGCCAGCTGTGTGCATGGCATCAGCGGCCAGGTAGAAGGGTCTGTCCTGCCCAATCTGACGGGCTTCGAAGCGGGACAATCCGCCTTCGGCGACATTTACCGTTGGTTTCAACAATTCCTTTCTGCTTTCGGAGCTGAAATATCCATTGCAGAGATCGAAGAACGGGCGGCGGCTATTCCTTCTGAAGAAGCCAGCAATGTGCTGGCTCTCGACTGGTTTAACGGCCGCCGTTCTCCGGACGCCAATCCGCATTTACAGGGGGCTATATTCGGCCTGACGCTCGGCAGCACGCCAGAAATAGTTTACCGTGCCCTGGTTGAGGCGACATGTTGTGGCGCACGGCGGATTGTAGAACGTTTCACGAAAAGTGGATTTACAGTCAACTCCATTACTGCGGTTGGCGGTATCGCACGGAAATCTCCCTTTGTCATGCAGACCATGGCCAATATTTTGAATATGCCTATTGAGATTCTTCGTTCCCCGCAGGCTTGCGCTCTGGGCAGTGCTATGAATGCCGCAACAGCCGCAAAGATTTATCCTGCTTTGGAAAAAGCCATGAAAGCTATGCATTCTGGCTGTGACCGGAGTTATACTCCTTGTGAAAAAGACGCGGCGGCGGCCGAGAAAAAATACCAGAAATATCTTCTAGCTGCTAAGCTGGTGGAGGAATTGCAATAATTTTCTTCACAGGAAGTTATGGATAAACTGCAATGTTTTTAAATCAGGCAAGTGTCTGGGGGTATTATCAGTTCGCTTTCGGCCACAATCATTGCCATAGCGCAA
>CAZUCG010000717.1:0-1511 GCA_964619145.1 uncultured Lentisphaeraceae bacterium
CTTTTGCCCGGCAATAACGGCATGATTCTTCTGTCACCGCCAAGATTATTTTATCTTCGTTGCCGGCAGCATCGATGATAGCCTTGATATTTCTGGCTATCGCCGGAGCGTTCGTAAACGTGAAACAAGAGGTGTTACGGATGCGTGGCTGGAAAACATACCCGGTGCACTCTGAGGCATTGAAATACTGCATAGCAGCAGCACAATAAGCTGCCAGCTGAGCATTGTTGCCAGGCTCGCTGACAGGATTGTAACCGAACTTCCAGTCGATGACTGTCAAGCGCTCACTCTGGTGCTTGATAACCACGTCCAACGTGCCAAAGGTCAGCTCTTCGCCGTCCAGAGTGTGGAGCGGCAGCTTTTGTTCGTGGAAAACTTCGTCGTCGTTCATCGTCAGGCGGGCAAGAAAATCCATGCAGGATTCAACCAGGCCAGCTTGTTCAAGATCGAGGCCATCAGTATTGCCGCCCTGGGCGACTCTTTCATGCAGCATCGTCCCTTCGGCAGCATACTCGGAAGACTCTTCCTCTGGAAGTCCCAATTGCATGAAGTACGATCCGGGGCATATCCTGAGCTGATCTAGACGAGACGGTGAAAAGGCATGGTGTTCCATGATAAATAATCCTTTCGTTGTTTAATTGACAAGTTGAATAATTGACGCCGCCCAGGCAATCAACCGGGACGGCGCATACTTTTATTTTTCCAGCGCGGAGCCGGAAGCCGCTTTCGAAGCGCTTTCATCCATGATGGTTTCGAAGGGAGAAGCTTTCTTGGGAGTCGATGCGTCGACGGCGGATGATTCAACATCGATAAAAGCCCCGCCATCAGCATCTCCGTCCCCGATCTCCTGCCCGGTTACAGTCGTATGGAGCCACGCCCGGGCCTTGCGGGTAGCTTTGCCGATAATGGCATCGGCACCCATCATCTTATTAACCCGAATCGCCAATTGCAGCTCTTTGGTCTGTGTTTTGCCGCCATAAGTCCACTCAACTTCCATCGGAATCACGGCACCGCTATCGCCGTGCAGCTTGGGAAGCCCTGGAGTTATGGTATAGCTCAGCCCAGCAACATCGCGGAGCTTGTGGGCAAAGCCCTCTTTCGTTATGTAGCAGTTGCCAGCTATAATATTAAATTCGTTGCCAACCGGATACACGCCCCGGAGGCACGCATCGATAAGACAGTCACGGACGATGTCCAATGGGTAGCCCCGCTCCTTCTGGTCGGTTTTGAATCCCAGACTGGTATTCTGGAGAGCCATGATCGGCTCCATAATCTTTGGGGTAAGGATGCTCCGGAGATTTTCGATGACGGTTGCCACCGTCAACGTCCGCCGGAACGAAGACAGTTCCGCCATTCCGCTAATTCCGTTCATGACATTGTTGTCAAGCGCGTCGATAACCTGCTCGTTTGCGATGGTTATCAGTTTCATTTCTTTTTCGTTCTGCATGGTTCTTTCCCTTTCGTTTACTGGTTAATTCCCGGCAGATCCGGCTGGTTTAAGTCAACTTCGA